>DSAI01000219.1 GCA_011372845.1 Actinomycetota bacterium | reverse complement strand
ATCACATCCATAGGAGCGACGACCTTCCGCACTGTAGTGCCGAGGTCGACGGATGCGAGCGTGATCCCACTGCGGCCGGACTCGATCCGCGCGAGGTCGAGCGCGTTGTCCACGAGCCCGAGCAGCTGCTGCCCCGACTGGCGCACGAAGTCGAGCTGCCTCCGCTGCTCCTGGTTCAGGGCGCCGGCCAGCCCCTGGAGCAGCACATCAGTGAAGCCCAGGATGGAGTTCAAGGGGGTACGGAGCTCGTGGCTCATGTTGGCCAGCATCCACTGGTTCGAGATGTTCGCGCGCTGGAGCTGGCGGTTCGCTTCGAGCAGCTCGCCCGTGCGACGATCCACCTGCTGCTCCAGCTCCCACCGGTATCGCTCAAGCTCCCGCTCAGGGGCGTGGCGCTGACCGCGTACCAGGCGCCCTCGGGCGCGGCGAATCCCCTGTAGCGAATCCCGCGAACGGGGGCGGACGCAACGATCGCGGTCAGGTCGGCGGCCACCGCCTCAGACGCCTGCACGGGGAACGACGGGGCCGGCAGGCCCAGTACATGCCGCGCCTCATCGTTGGCGAACGAGACCGTGCCGCCGGTCTCGGCCACAACGATACCGGCCGGCGTGGTCTCCACGACGCTCATCAGCAGTTCATGCTCCCTGCGCATCTCGCGCTCGGCGTCTTCGGCCAGCCTGAGCTGCTCTGCGCTCGACCTGCTGTACAGGATGTACGCGACGAGCGGCACGAAGAGGACCTCGGCATAATCCTCGTACTCGTCCAGCACCTGGGTGATGCCCGCGTGTTCGAGCACGTTCGAGAGGCTGACGAAGATGAGCAGTCCGATGCCTATGAGCAGCGGGTACTTGAGTCCGCGGCTGATGCCGTCGTCCCGGGGCGGAGTCGCCGCCAGCAGAACGAACGCCGCGGCGAGGAACACGAGCGCCGTCGCGTCGAACAGGGCGACCGCGCTCATCGCTGCTCCGAGACGCGTGCTCGTGCCGACCTGAACATGCTCAGCGCCCCGCCGAAGAACAGCGCGCCCACCACGGCGTGAGACAGGTGCTCGGCCGTGTTGAGCGCCTCAGGGGCGATGAAACCCTCCAGGACGGTGAACACGTATCCCAGGGCGACTGCCAGGTACCCGCCGACGAACCACCGCTTGTCCGGGACGTGAATCGCCCTCACGTTCGCCACCATGATCGGCGTGAGGAAGATGACCATCAGCAGGTCGACGATTTCGCTCTCCTGATACACGGCCTATCCCTCGTCCCGGTTCAAGTCAAGCGCCAGGGAGTTCATGCAGTACCTGAGACCGGTGGGCTCGGGGCCGTCTTCGAAAACGTGGCCCAGGTGCGAGCCGCACCTCGCACAGCGAATCTCCGTACGGGTCATACCGTGGCTCGTGTCGGGCACCTCTTCAACGGCACCCTCCGAGACAGGGCGGTAGAAGCTCGGCCATCCACATCCCGAGTGGTACTTCGTCTCGGAGCGGAACAGGGGGTTGCCACACGCCGCGCAGCGATACACGCCCTCGTCGGCCGTGTCCACGTACTCGCCGCTGAATGGCGGCTCGGTGCCCGACTCCCGCAGCACGCGGTACTGATCGGGCGACAGGACCGCCCTCCACTCCCCTTCGTTCCGCTCAAGCTCGTACCGCTTCATACCGCTGCTCTCCCGGACGCGATCCTGCGCAGACCCGCGAGTCCGCGCTTCTTGTAGTACTTCTGATGATACTTCTCGGCGAGGTGGAACGGGCCGATCGGCTGGATGCGCGTGTGCACGGGACCCAGCCCGGACTCCACGGTGGTGCGCGACGATTCGGCCACGGCCCTCTCTTCATCGTCGGCGTAGAAGATGATGGACGCGTACTGCCGCGGCGGCGGAGAGCCGGTGGGCCGATGCTGTGCCCAGAACTGGGCGACGAGGTCGCTGTAGCCGATCGCAGCGGGGTCGTAGTCGATCTGCACGCACTCGCTGTGGTCGCCCATGGAACGATACGTGGGATCCGGCGTCGTTCCGCCAGCGTATCCCACACGCGTTGCGAGAACGCCGTCAAGACGCTCGAACCGGGCGTCGGGCTCCCAGAATCAACCCAGCGCGAACGTTGCGGTGGCGCATCCGACGGCGTCACGGTGTCTCATCCCGCACTCCTCTCGCCGTCGGTCATGCAAGCAACATCCGCGCCCGAGCGGCTTGGTCAGCGACGACTCCGCCTACGGCCGCTCCGCCTGCTATCGCCCCAGATGCGGCCGCTCCACTTCGTCAGCAAGCATCTCGAGGAAGAGGCCCACATCGGTGACGATGCCTATGGTCTGGAAGCTACCCCTATCGGCAAGCTTGGTCACCACGGCGGGGTTGATGTCCACGCACACCGTGGTGACGCGCGCAGGAAGCATGTTCCCTGTGGCGATCGAATGCAGCATCGTCGAGAGCATCACACACGCGCCGGCCTCCTGGCAGTGGGCGCGCATCACGCGCTGCGCCTCGAGGACGTCGGTGATCACGTCGGGCAGCGGCCCGTCGTCACGAATCGAGCCGGCCAGCACGTAGGGGGTCCCTGTCTCCACGAGGGTGTGCATGAGGCCGGTGGTCAGGACGCCCTGCTCCACCGCGCCGCGGATCCCGCCACAGCCGCGGATGGTGTTGATGGCGCGCAGGTGGTGCTCGTGGCCTCCGGCGGCGGGGCGTCCGGCGTCCATGGTGATGCCCAGCGAGGTCCCGTAGAGCGCCGACTCGATGTCGTGGGTGGCAACGGCGTTGCCGCCGAACATCACCGAGACGTAGCCGCTCTTCGCCAGACGGGCGAGATGCTCGGCAGCCCCGGTGTGCACCACCGCGGGGCCCACCACGAAGATGATCTTCTCGCCGCGCGCTCGCACCTTGCGGAGCATGTGCGCCACGTCGCGGATGACGAGCGCCTTCGGCTTCTCCGATGAGACCTCGGAGTTCATGAACTCGAACTCCTGCTTCTCCCTGGGACGCTCGACAGGCCGCACACGCACGCCGGTATGGCCGAGAACGACATGCTCGCCTTCGCGCACGTCAGCCATCGCCACGGTACGGGCAGCTCCGCCGGCCACCACGATGCCGAGGTCCATCTCCGTGCCCGCCACTCCCGTCCAGCGTCCGGCGATACGAACGGCCGTCTCGAGATTCGTGGTCGCGTAGAAGCCCTGCGGGAAGACCCCGTCTGCGGGAGCCGGGGCGGTGCGCACGTCGTCAGCGTCGATCGGTTCGGCCCCGAGCTGCCCGATCTCGCCGAGGATCGCATCCAGCTGTGCGGCATCGGCAGCGCGCACCCGCAAGACCGCGATCGACGGGTCGACGTTGGTCCTGCCCACGTTGAACGACAAGGTCTCGAATTCGCCGTCGAGGGCGACGATGTCATCCATGATGCGCGACATGATCCCCGAGTCGATGAGATGACCGGTGACCCTGACGTCCTCGTACGGGCCATGCGGCATGATGCGGACCTCCAACGTAGGGACCGAGACATGGTGATTATGGTGCATCGGGGCGAATGCTGCACTTCGTGTACGTGCCCGCAGCTTCCGGCGAGGCAGAAAGGGTACGAACTACGTGTATTCACGAACGAAGGATGCCTGCGATGCACTCATACAGAACCCGGCCACGCCCCGACCAGGAGTCCGCCTGGGACTATCCACGTCCCCCGCTGGTCCAGGAAGCACCGCATCGCGTGGAGGTAGTGTTCGAGGGTGAGACGATCGCCAGTTCCACCCACGCGCTCCGCGTGCTGGAGACCGGGCATGCGCCCACGTACTACATCCCGCTCGAGGACGTCCGCACCGGGGTGCTGACCCCCAGCCCACGTCTCAGCTACTGCGAGTTCAAGGGCGAGGCCCGGTACTTCCACGTCACGGTGGACGGGAAGCGGCCCGAGGAGGCAGCCTGGGCGTATGCGCGCCCTGCCGAGGGATACGACGTTCTTGCGGGGCACGTGGCCTTCTACCCCGGCCTGATGGACCGCTGCCTCGTGGGCCACGAGGTCGCCTCTGCCCAGCCGGGCAGGTTCCACGGCGGCTGGGTCACCAGCGACGTGGTGGGTCCTTTCATCAGCGAAGCCGGAACGGACAGCTGATGACCGCTGCGGTCCGCGGACCTCAGGCCGTACGGCGCTCCGAGCGCCGCCGGGCGAGCGTCACGCCGGCCGCCGCCGCCGCGATCGTGAGCACCAGCATCGCCGCGAAGTTGTAGCCGCCGAACGCATCGGCGAGGCCCCCGGTGTCTCCCGCGAGCTCGAAGAACCGCGCCTGCCCCGCAGCCAGCGTAAGGGGCACGAACAGGCCGAACGCCACGTGAGGCAGACCGGACGGGACCGACGTCCCTGCCAGCAGCGAGATCACGAACGCCCCGATGACCGCGACGACGTCGATCCCTATGAGCACCGTAAGCGCATCGCCTTGCTGGATCGAGGCGCCATCGGCGAACGACAGCGCCATGTCGTAGGCTGCCTCCCCCAGCGGACCGCCCACCGCCGCGAAGCCAAGGAAGACCGCCACGATCACCAGGATGAAGGGGACGATGGCCCCCAGCCTACGCATCGGCGAGCGCCGCCTTGTACGCCACGATCCGGTCGCGATACTCGGGTTCGGACACGCCAAGCACCTGGGTCGCAAGGATGGCGGCGTTCTTCGCTCCGTTGATGGCAACGCACGCCACCGGCACGCCGGTCGGCATCTGGACCATCGAGAGCAGCGAGTCGAGCCCGCCGAGGTCCGAGGTCTTCATCGGCACCGTGATGACCGGCAGCGGCGTGTACGCGGCAACCACGCCGCCGAGATGCGCCGCCTTGCCGGCAGCCGCCACGATCACCCGCATGCCCCGATCGGCCGCACCAGCCGCCCAGTCGTGCACCTTGGCCGGCTGCCGATGCGCGGACGCGATGAGGATCTCGTAAGGCACCCCGAAATCCTCGAGCTGCGAAGCGCATCCCTGCATCACGTCGAGGTCGCTCTTGGATCCCATGATGATGCCCACAAGCGGCGTATTCTCGGCCATGCCTGCCTCCCTGTATCCTACTCGCACCCGTCCGCCGCACCACATCCGCCGGACCCGTCGCCGAACAACAGCTCGCGCTCGTCCGGTGCGAGCGCCTTGCGCGCGGCGTCGCGCAGGTCGTTCAGTTGCGCGAACATCGTACGCTGCATCACCACGGCCAGGTAGCGGCCCTTCTCGGTAAGCGTCAACTCCTCCGTGTCGTCGGTGGCGAAGCCGCCGAACGTGCGGAAGAACAGCATCTCCAGCGGCAGTCCGCGCTCGACGCTCACACCGAAGTCTCGCTCGAACGCCTTCTTGTCGAGGCGCAAACCGAAGAGCGACATGAGGAACCGGTAGCGCATGCGGTTCTTCAGGCTGCTTGAGGCGCTGCCTACCGCCACGGGCATGGTGCCCCGCTCGATGGTCGCTGAGTAGTCGCGCAGCGAGAACGTGGTCAGGTAGATATCACCGCGCAGATAGCTGAACGCGCCGCTGCCGATGCCCACGTACTCCTCGTAGTCCACGATGTACTCGTCGATCATGCCGCCGCCGATCCGCGAGAACGTCCACGCGGTGGAAAGCTCGAAGGTGTCGGCGAGTTGGTCGACGAGCATCTTGTAGAACCGCGCCTCGCGGTCGTAGTCGACCATGCCCACGGTTCTCTTGAGGCTGGCCTCAACCGAGCGCGACGCCATGAGCGGGTAGAAGGTCGTCTGGTTGCAGCGGCTCGCCTTGACCATCTCCACGTCGCGCAGGAGGATCTCCTCGGTCTGGCTCGGGAAGTTGAAGATCATATCGACATTGAGCGAGTGGAAGAAGCCCTCCAGCGACTGCAGGCGCTCCAGTATCTCGGCGCCGGAGCCGTACTTGTCGTAGCGATCCATCTCCTTGAGCAGACCATCATCGAAGCTCTGCACGCCCACGCTCATCCGCTGTATACGGTCCTTGAGCGGATCGAGTATCTCGGGGATGAGGTGGTTGGGATTCGTCTCGGTCGAGACCTCGAGAGTGCCGAACAGCTCACGTGCCAGGTCGATTGTCTCGCAGAGCTCGTCCACAAGGATCGTGGGGGTGCCACCACCGATGTACAGCGAGTCGAACGCATAGCCGAGGTCCGCAACCATGCGCATCTGCTGGCGCAGGCTCTTGAAGTACTTCCGCGCCGGATCCTCGGAAAACGGGAAGCGGTTGAAGCTGCAGTACGGGCAGAGACGCTCGCAGAACGGTACGTGTGCGTAGAGCAGGTACTGCCTGCCAGCCTCCGGACCCGGCAGCGATGGGACCGGGCGGGGCGTCTTGGCGAAGTACCCGCCCTGGGTGACGCTGACCGCGCGGGACAGCAGGCGCTCGGCAAGCATCAGGCCTCGCCCCGCGCGCGGATCGCTTTCAGGCCGATGTCCGTCCGGAAGTGCATGTCCTCGAAGGAGATCGCGTCGACGGCCCGGTAGGCCCGATCGCGCGCCTCGATGAACGTGGGCGCTACGGCGGTGACGTTGAGCACCCGGCCGCCCGAGGTGACCGGCCGGCCCCCCGCGTCCATCGCGGTGCCGGCATGGTACACCGTGACGCCCTCGATCCCTCCGGCCTCTTCGAACCCGCGAATCGGCTTCCCCTTGGCGTACGTGCCCGGATAGCCGCCGGACGCGAGGACGACCGACAACGCCACACCATCACGCCAGGCGAGCTCGACCTCGGAGAGACGGCCTTCGGTCACCGCCATCATCACGTCGAGCAGATCGGTCTCGAGCAACGGCAGGATCACCTGCGTCTCGGGATCCCCGAAGCGCACGTTGAACTCGAGCACTTTGGGGCCGTCGGCCGTGAGGATGAATCCGCCATACAGCACGCCCTGGTAGACGACGCCCTCGCTCTTGAGCGCCGCCACGGTCTGCTCGAGGATCGACGTCATCGCGGCGTACGCGGCCTCGTCCACAACGGGAACGGGCGCGTAGACGCCCATACCGCCGGTGTTGGGCCCCTTGTCATCGTCGTACGCACGCTTGTGGTCCTGCACCGGGATCATCGGCAGCACGGTGTCCCCATCAGTGAATGCGAGAAGCGAGCACTCGGGCCCTTCGAGATACTCCTCGATGACCACGAGGTCGCCCGCTGGGCCGAAGTGACCGTCCAGCGACTGGCGCACCGCACCGAGTGCGTCGGAGACCGTCTCGGCCACCGTGACGCCCTTTCCCGCCGCGAGTCCGTCGGCCTTGACGACCACAGGCGCCCGAACCTCATCAAGGTACTCTTTCGCCTCTTCGTTCGTCTGCACCAGGCGATACCGTCCGGTGGGGATGCCGTGCCGCTCCATCAGCTCTTTGGCATACGCCTTCGAGCCCTCCAGATGCGCGCCAGCGGCTTTGGGGCCGAACACGGGCACTCCGTCGGCAGCTAGGATGTCGGCCGTGCCGACCACGAGTGGAGCTTCCGGGCCCACGATGACGAAGTCGATGGCGTTGCGCTCCACCCACTCGGCAACGTAGACCGGGTCGTCCTCCGGGATCGAGACGTTCGTACCGAGTGCGGCGGTGCCGCCGTTGCCCGGCGAACAGAAGATCTCAGGCGCGTGGTGTGACCGAGAGAGCGCGGTTACGATCGCATGCTCGCGACCGCCGCCGCCGAGAACGAGAACACGCATGGCTACTACCCCCGAGCGATCAGGTTCGAATGGTGAACCCGATTGTAGCGGAAAAGAGAGCGCGGGCGAGCAGCTCTACGGCCGTGACGCCCATCGCCGCATGATCGTCTGCTCACGGCTCGGGCCCACGGCGATCATCGCCACCGGAACCTGGGCAAGATCCTCCAGGAACGTGATGTAGTCCTGCGCAGCTTTGGGCAGTTCCTCGAACGTGCGGCAGTGGGTGATGTTAGTCTTCCACCCGGGGAGCTCCTCGTAGATCGGGCGTGCGTGGTGGAAGACGGTCTGGTGCGCCGGAAGGTCGTTGTAGCGACTTCCCTCGTACTCGTACGCCACACAGACCTTGATCCGGTCGAGGTGGGACAGCACGTCGAGCTTGGTGACGACGAGGTCGGTGAGGCCGTTCACCTGTACCGCGAAGCGAGCAATCAAGCCGTCGAACCATCCTGCACGCCGCTCGCGTCCTGTGGTGGTGCCGTACTCGTGGCCGACCTCGATGAGCGAGCGTCCGACCTCGTCCGAGAGTTCGGTGGGGAACGGGCCGGAACCCACGCGGGTGATGTAGGCCTTGGCGATGCCGAGCACGCGATCGATGCGCTTGGGACCCACGCCCACGCCGGTGCATGCCCCGCCCGCCGTAGGCGAGCTCGATGTCACGAAGGGGTACGTGCCGTGATCGAGGTCGAGGAGCGCGCCCTGCGCTCCCTCGAAGAGCACCCACTGATCGGCGTCCAGGGCGCGGTTGATGAGCGCGCTCGTCTCGGCGATGTGCGGCTTGATGCGCTCCGCGTACGCCAGGTACTCGTCGGCGATCTGGTCGACGGTGTAGGTCGGCAGGCCGTAGACCTTCTCGAGGATGTCGTTCTTCTCGTGGAGCGCCGCTTCGACCTTCTTGCGGAAGATGTGCTCGTCCACGAGGTCCTGCACGCGCAGGCCGAGACGTGAGGCCTTGTCCATGTACGCCGGGCCGATCCCGCGCCGTGTGGTGCCGATCTCCTGCGAGCCCAGCCGGCGTTCGCTCGCACCGTCGAGGTCGCGATGGTACGGCATGATGAGGTGCGCGTTGCAGCTGATCAGCAGCCGATGGGTAGAGATCTCGTCCGCTTCGAGACGGTCCATCTCCTCGAGCAGCACCTTCGGGTCGATCACGCAGCCGTTGCCGATCACCGGCGTGATATGCGGATACATCACGCCGCTCGGGATGAGATGCAGCTTCAGGGTCTTCCCGGCATGCATGACCGTATGTCCGGCGTTGTTGCCTCCCTGGAATCGGACGACATAGTCGAAGTCGTCGGCGATCAGGTCGGTGATCTTACCTTTTCCCTCGTCGCCCCACTGGGCGCCGACCAGGACGATACCCGCCATGCGATGAGCTCCTCGGTGTGTTCGGCCCCGCGGACCCTCGCCGCCGCTCCCGGGCCGGGCGCGCCGCCGAGCCGGGCGACGCGCGCGCACGCCCCGCAGCCGGGACGCGGTGGTTAGTATGATTGACCGAGGCGGTTCGCGCTAGTCGAGAGCGCGCCGCAGCAGGTCGTCGGCCTCAGCATTGCACGCCTGGCAGCCGGTGTAGGGATCCGTGAGCGGACCCCCGTGCGCCGAGCACGACGCGCGCACCTGTACCCGGGGGCGTCTCCGCAGCAGGCCGCGCGCGATGGAGATCTCGATCACAAGCCGTGCGCTCCCGTTGGCCTTCAGGATGCCGGGTACCGCGCACCCGGCACACACATCCGGTCGCCACTCGGCGGATCCGGGCTGTCTGGCGGCTCGACACTCCTGGAGCGCAGCGCCGCGCGCGAAGTCCTCGTAGTAGAGGGCGCACTCGGCGCCTGCGGGATTCTTCACGTGTACCTCCATGACGATATCCGGGTGTGGCGGAACGTTTTGCACGGCCCGACCGTCATTGAGATAGTAACGCGCTACGGGGAATGTACGTCCATGCGGAGCCAGGCAGCATGCCGGACCGCGGACACAAGGAGGGATCCACATGCGCTCCCTACGCTGGATCAGCATCGCCGTCGTCATCGCGATGGCCCTGTCGCTGCCGATGCTCGCGGGGTGCTCAGATGATGCCGACACCGACGCCACACCGCCGGCCACGAACGGGGACTCCCCTGCCGATGACCAGGACGGCACGCCTGTCGACGATGGCTCAGGCGACTCCGGCGAAGAGCCGTCGGACGATGGGACGTCCCAGGAGGACGGCGACGATGACGAAGCGGACACACCCGAGACGCTGACCGTGCGGTTGTACTGGGTCTCCGCAGGTGAGAACGCGCTCGGCATCGAGCGGACGCTGCCGTACACGAAGGCCATCGGCACAGCCGCGATCGAGGCCTTGCTCGACGGCCCCACCGACGCAGAGCAGGACACCTGGCCGGCGATCAGCAGTGCGATCCCCGAGGGGACCGAGCTCCTCGGGCTCACCATCGACGATGGGATCGCGAAGATCGACCTCTCGGAGGAGTTCGAGTCGGATGGCGGGACGTTCGGCGTGACCGCGCGGCTCGCCCAGGTCGTGTACACGCTCGACCAGTTCCCCACGGTGGACGCTGTGGAGTTCTACATCGAGGGCGACAAGGTCACCGTGTTCTCGAGCGAGGGCGTCATGCTCGACGGCCCACAGACGCTCGACGACTACGACCAGCTGCTGCCGATCGACGCCTAGCCCCCCATCAGGCGGCCGGAGCCTTCGCGTGCCCCGTACCAGCGGGTGCGGGCGAGGGCTCCGCGCCCGATGGTCCGAAGACACGGTCGGTCGCCTTCACATACCACGCGGCCGACTGCACCTGGACGATGTAGGCGGTAGCCAGCACCAGCGCGGCCTCCGAGCCGAACGCGGTCATGGCGATGCCGAGGGCGATGGACAGGTTGCGCATCACCGTGCCGTACACCACGGCGATGGCGTCACCTCGGCCAAGCAGTGCACGACCCACGACGGTGGAGAGCGCGAAGTTGACCGCGTAGAAGACCGCGAGCGGCACCAGGATGCGCACCACGAGAGCGGGATCGCTCACGATCATCCGGGCCTTGAGCGCGATAGCGATGAACACGATGGCGATCACGCCCACCGTCGAGAGTCCGGGGAAGACCGGCGCGATACGGGTCTTGTACCGCTGCGCGCCGAACCGCCTGGTAAGCAAAGCCCGTGTGAGTATGCCTGCCACCAACGGTATGCCCACCACGAACACGACGGTGCGCAGGACACCCATGAAGTCCACTTCGACGACCGCTCCCGCCAGACCGAGCAGGTACACGGGCGCCAGGAGCGACGCAGCGATGAGGCCGATGACCGTCATCTTCACGGCCGCGGCGACGTTACCGCCAGCGAACCCCGTCCAACTGATCGTCATCCCGCTCGTGGGGAACAGCCCCGCCAGCACCATACCCACGAACAGACCCGGCTCGTCCCTGAAGAACGACATTGCGAGCAACCAGGCCATCACGGGCAGGGCGACGAAGTCGAGGAGCATGGCGAGCCCGATGGCACGCCCGTCTTTCAGGTCGAGGGCCTCGCGGATGCGGAAGTTCACGAGCATCGGATAGACCATCAGCATCGTCATAGGAAGCACGAGCGCCTGGAGCGAGCTGGCGTCGAAGAGGAGCCCCGCCGCAAGCCCGGCAAGCATCGAAAGCGGGATCAGGAGCACGAGTCGCTTGGAGAGCGACCCAAGGCTTCGGACAAACGGATGAAGCGGGGCCGTCGACGCATCGGACACGGAAGAACACCTCCATAGCAGAGCCTTCATACCCTGGGGGGTATTCTTGCGCCGATGGGACGCCTGTGTCAAGT
>DSAI01000005.1 GCA_011372845.1 Actinomycetota bacterium | reverse complement strand
GGCGGTCGAGTACAAGGCCACCACGAAGCGCTCGGGCCTCTGGCTGTACTTCACCGCTCTTATCCACGTGCTGATGAACGAACTCTACCCCCACCACGTTCGCATCACCTGGGACGGCAGCGAGACCGAGGAGGCCGATCTCCTCATCGTGGCGACGACTATCGGCGCCACATACGGGGGCGGCTTCAAGATCACCCCCGATGCGGTACCCGATGACGGCCTGCTCGAGGTCTGCACGATCGACCCCCTCTCGCTGCCGCAGGCGTTGCTGCGCCTGCCGTTCGTGATCATCGGCAAGCACACGGGGATGAAGGTCGTGCACATGTCCCGGCGGCGCTCGGTGCTCATCGAATCCCATGAACCCATGCCCGCCCAGATCGACGGCGAGGTGCTGGTGGACCGCCGATTCGAGATCTCCATACTGCCCGAAGCCGTCGAGTGCATCGTGCCGGCCGAGCGATGAACATCGACGCGCTCACCTCGGCATCCGCGTGGACCTCGATCCTCCCGCTCGCCGTCGCCTGGTTCGCGATCTCCTACGTCCTGGGCTCGATCCCGTTCGCCTACATCATCGTCCGCGCGGTCACCGGCGAGGACATCACGACACATGGCACGGGCAACGTCGGGGCGATGAACGTGCGGCGCACCACGGGGTCCTGGGGGTGGTTCGTGGCCGCCATGCTCGCCGACGTCCTCAAGGGAGTGACCCCGGTGGCCGCAGCCAAGATCCTTACCGGAGGAGACATCCTCACCCCGGTCGGCGTTGCGATGCTCACCAGTGACGCCGGTGTCGGGCTCGTGCCGATGGCGGCAGTCGCGGGCGCGGTGGTCGGCCACAACTACTCGGCGTTCATGGCGCTGCTCAAGAAGCGGTTCGCCCGCTCCGGGAAAGGCCTCGCCACCGGGGCGGGCGCACTGCTCGCCTACGACCTGCGCTACTTCGTCGCCGTCGTCGTCATCGGCCTCGCCATCATAGCCCTCACACGCTACATGATGGCCGGCCAGGTCGTTGCCGCGGTGACCCTTCCTGTCGCGGCACTCGTGCTCCGCTCTCCGGACCTGCCGTTCGCAGTGCTCATGGGCGCCCTTGTCTACGCGGCACACCACCGGCGGTTCGTGGGGCTGCTCAAAGGTCAGGAGCCGCGGTTCTACATCCACGACCGCGGTGGACCGAGGGGCTGAGGCGCCGATGCCGGGCCACAGCGGGCCCGGCGTCGATCGGCGGTGCGAACGTTCTGGAGTAGGGCGCTACTGCAGCGTGATGGCCTCGTTAGGGCACACGTCGGCGCAGGTGCCGCACTCGGTACAGTCGTCGGGACGAGCCAGGACGGCGATGTCCCCGAGGTCGAGGGCGCTGGTGGGGCATTCATCCACGCAGATGCCACACGCGGTGCACAGATCCGGATCGACGACAGGCTTACCCATGGTCACGGTCCTTTCCTTCAGCGGTTGTGCCGGTCCTCATCGGCAGGTGATGTGCATTCTAACCCCGTGCGGGGTGTCGAGGCCAGCGCACCTTGTCCATCACTTCCCGTGGGTCCCAAAGGCAGTAAGCGTAGGTGCGATCCATGAGCACCTCAGCCGCATCGTGCGCAGAACGTGCCCGGTCGAGCCGTAGGCGCAGGTCCGCAGCCACAGGCTCGAGCAGCTCTGCAAGCGAGGCGTTCACCTCACGGATGCGTGTGCCGATCCGCTTGCGGTCGGCGTCGGGCTGGCCAATCGCCTCAACGAGCGCCGTCTTCTCCTCCGCCAGGGCACGCGCCGCCAGATACTCGTCATCGTCGTCGAACTCCACCTCGTCAAGCATCGCATCCGGGTTGTGCTCGAGCCGGTGCAGGGCCCGGGTGAGCGCTGAGACCTCCTCTGCGGTGGCCACGTGCGCGCCGAGCGGCAACAGCAGGGTCATGGATGCCACCACGTACCGCGGAGGCTCCACCCCGTAGTATGTCCTGATCACCGCGTCAGTCACACGGTCGTACCGTCCGCCCCCGGTACCGTGGATGAAAAGATCCGAGGCGAACAGCCGGGCGAAGAGCGTGAGCGTGAGCGCTTTGGGGGCAAGCACCCACCTGTGCGCGGACAGTCCCTCGACCGCTCCCGTGTCACCGGGCATCCACACCGGCTGGCGGTCCTCGCCTTCGCCGGCGTGCAGCCCTCCGGCGGCGTGGGCCCACACCCGCTCCCGTCGACCGTCACGCAGCAGCCAGAACGGCAGCTCCACCAGATCGCCCTCCGCCTCCAGGTCCGGGAACGGTTGTGCGGCGGAGCGGGTGGCGGTCCTCTCCCTATAGCCGCCGAGCGCAGCGTTCATCGACGAGCGGAAACGCTCCGCCTCGGCCACGATACTCTCCGCGAAACGGCCGAACGAGGGCATGCGCGCCATGTGTGACACGGGAAGCTCGAGATACGCGCTCCCCGCAGCGCTCTCGAAGACGCGGCGTGCGATCGTCATGAGGTCGGCCCGGTCATCCGCCACGGCGGCGGCCTCATCGATCGCGTCGCAGAAGGACTCGAAGTGGTGCGCCAGCGCAGGGGCGGGCAGCTCCGAGAGCGCCCGTACGCCTTCGACGCGGAACGCAGCGCGTGCGGCTTCGTCGGGAACGGACGCCTGACAGAACGAACCCACCGCTTCGGGCGCCAGCGTCGCGGTCTGCACGTCCACCGGCGGACCCAGGCGCGGGATGCCGAGCGACAACGCCGATGCCTTGTCGGTGTCCACCACCAGGTCGATGGCCGCGGCATCCACTTCGGATGCCAGAAGATCGAGCAGGAAGTCCTTCACCCACACGCCGGGATGGTAGAGCTCCGGCTGGTGGCCGGTCATCACGATGGGCCGGGCGGCATCCTTGTCCACCAGGTCGGCGATACCACGTGCACGCGAGTACGCGTCCGCCGCCTCAAGCACATCGGCGCAAGCCTCCGCCCGCAGCGAACGCAACGTATCCGGCCAGTCCTGGACGGATACGCGATTCGCCAGGACCAACCCCGCCCAGTCGGCGTACGGAGGGTCGCACAGGACCTCGCCATGCCCCTCAGGGGGTGCGATCCTGCCATGTACGCTCATCGCTTCACACCAGGTCCGATACCGAAGCCACCACCGGCGGCTCGGCGCAGAAGAACGGTTCGGCTGCGAAAACCCGTGCGATGTCGCCCCAATGACGCGCGGTGCGCTCGACGTGTTCGATCAGCGAGGCGTTCGCCGGGTTATCGGAGAACCGCGACTCGTACGGCCGTAGGGCTTCGAGTTTCAGCGGGAGCACGTCCGAGACATCCACAAGGAACGACGGCTCGCGCACGAGCCTGAGATGCACGGCCATGTAGCGGTAGAGGCGGGCCGGGTAGTGCGGCTCGCCGGCCATGTCGCTCTTGGTGAGCTTCGCGTAGAACCGTGCGGCCTCCGCGATCCGGGCGGCAGCCTCGTGGTCGGGATGCGCGTCTTCCGGGTACGGCGCGAAGACGATACCGGGACGCTCGGCGCGCAACACCTCGGCAAGCGCCTGGCGCGCTTCCGGACCGTCGGCCAGACGGCGGTTCGCCAGTCCGAGGGTGACGCGACGGCATCCGAGAGTCGAGGCCGCGGCGGTGGCCTCGACCATCCTGCGCTCGTGTGTGCCAAAGGGCGTCGGCTCTTTGTCGGTGAGGTCCACGATGAGCACGGACGCGCCCTGCCGCGCCATGGTCGCCGCTACCCCACCCATCCCGATCTCCACGTCATCGGGATGCGCACCCACGCATACGATGTCAGCCATCGTCCCTCCCAAGCGCCTCTGCCCACACGCGGAGGTAGTAGCGGAACCGCCGGTCCGAATCGTCAAGGTCCTGTCCGAACGAGCGGTCACCATCGAAGTATATGCGCTCCACCGGACGCTCCACCACGCATAGGCCTGCCCGGTACGCCTGCGCCCATAGCTCGAGCGGCATCGCGTAGCCGGGCTCCGTCAGACTGAGCTGCGAGAGCGCTTCAGCGCGGTACGACTTGAAGCCGCAGAAGGCGTCGGTGATCGACCATCCGGTGACCTCGTTGATCACCGCGGTCACGCGGCGATTCACGTCCTGCCGCTCCGGAGGCGCGGTGCCCACTCTCCGGCTGCCCGGGAGATAGCGGCTTCCCGAGGCGATGGCGCACTCATCGAGCGCCGCAAGGAACTCCGGGATGTGTGCGGGCTCGTGTTGGCCGTCGCAGTCCATGGTCACCACGGCGCCGGCGCCGACCTTCAGCGCCGCGTCGAAGCCGTCGATGAGCGATCTGCCATAGCCGAGGTTCGTTTCATGCGTGATCACGCGGATGTCGCTCCGCCCGGCGAGCAACGACGACGTTCCATCGGTCGAACCGTCGTCGACCACGATCACCTCACCGGGGAAGACCTTCCTGACGGCGTCCACGACCCCGGAGACGGTCTCGACCTCGTTGTAGACAGGCAGGACCACCACGCCCCGGCGGGCATCAGTCACCGGCAAGGTCCGCCTCGATCACCCGGTACGATGTGACGACCTCCACCTGGGGGCCGAACATGCCCTTCACGGAGCAGTACTTCTCCTCGGAGAGCTCTACGGCTCGGGCGACGGCCTCTGGCTTCACGCCGATGCCCGTCACGATGTACTCGACCTCGATGTGCTCGTATATCTTGGGATAGTCGTCGGTGCGTTTCGTCCCACGCACTTCGATCTCGAGATCCAGCACCGTCTGCCGCTTCTTCTCGAGGATTGAGATCACGTCCATCGCCGTGCAGCCCGCGATTCCATACAGGACGAGCTGCACCGGAGACGCACCGCTGTCATCGCCGCCGTACTCGGCCTTCGCGTCCATCACCAGGCCGTGACCGGCCTCATCCCACCCGATGAACCGGCGCTTGCCGTTCCACTTGACCTTGACGGTATCCATCATGCGACCTCCCTGGTGACGACACAGGCGGGATCCGCGACCCCGCCTGTCACGCCGTGCGACGCGTGCGTCCTTACATCTTGC
This sequence comes from Actinomycetota bacterium, assembly GCA_011372845.1. Lineage (GTDB taxonomy): Bacteria > Actinomycetota > Coriobacteriia > Anaerosomatales > Anaerosomataceae > Anaerosoma. The sequence goes on along the minus strand of DSAI01000005.1, from coordinate 6,813 downwards.
GGCCCAGCATCTGCGCGAGTTCCCGGGGTTCCTTCGCCTTCTGGATCGCTTCCTCGTACGTGACCTTGCCCGCCTGCAGCAGAACCTTGAGGTGCTGGTCGAGCGTCTGCATCCCGAGCGACGATCCGCCCTGGATGATCGTGGCCATCTGATGGGTCTTACCCTCGCGGATGAGGTTGGAGATCGCCGGGATGCCCAGCATGATCTCCATCGCCATCACGCGGCTCCGTCCGTCGGTGGAGCGGAGAAGCGTCTGCGACAGCACGCCCTCGAGGGTCGTGGACAGCTGCATCCTCACCTGCTGCTGCTGGTGCGGCGGGAACACGTCGATGATACGGTCCACGGTCTCCGGACCACCCGTCGTGTGCAGCGTCGCGAGCACCAGGTGGCCGGTCTCAGCCGCGGTGAGCGCGGCCGAGATCGTCTCAAGGTCACGCATCTCGCCCACGAGGATGACGTCGGGGTCCTGGCGCAACACGCGCTTCAGTGCCGAGGTGAATGAATGCGTGTCCTCGCCGATCTCACGCTGGTTCACATACGCCCGCTTGTTCTTGTGCATGAACTCGATCGGATCCTCGAGGGTGATGATGTGGACCGGCCGCGTCTCGTTGATGTGGTCGATCATCGCGGCCAGCGTGGTCGACTTACCGGAACCGGTCGGACCGGTGACGAGGACCAGACCGCGAGGCCGCTCGGCCAGGAACTTGCACACGCGCGGCAACTGCAACTCCTCGAGGGTGGGTATCCTCAGCGGGACCACCCGGAACACGGCGCCCATGGAGTTGCGCTGCTGGAAGATGTTCGTACGGAAGCGGGACAGGCCCGGGATGCTGTACGCGAAGTCCAGCTCCAGTTCGGTCTCGAACCGCCGACGCTGCTCCTCCGAGAGGAGGCTCAGCAGCATCTCCTGGGTGTCCTTGGGTGTGAGCACCTTCTGGTTCTCGATCGCGGTGACCTCACCCCGGATCCGGATGCCCGGGGCGCTTCCCACCGTGATGTGGAGGTCGGACCCCCCCACGTCGATCATATGCCGGAGCAGGTCGTCCACGTTGGGTATGTCGCCCAGCGGGCCGCCTCCGCCGATGGAGCCGACGGCGCCAGGCGCAGGCGGTGCTGGCTGCGGCGATGCCGGCTGCGCGGGCGCGGCGGCCGGACCGGGATACGCCGCCGGTGCGGGGTTCCCGGACGGGGCGCCACCCACCGGGGGAGGTGTGTGCGCTGCCGGCACGCCGGGCGCCGGGCCGGGGTCCGCCTGTGCTCCGTGCGGGTTCACAGGCGTCGCCGGCGGACTCACGGCGGTCGGCTGTTGTGCCGCCTGACCTCCATCGGCCATCAGCACCGACGATATCTTCTGAACGAGCGTGGCTGTGTCCACGGTCAGCGGAAGATGTCCCGCCGCTCCCACCTGTCGCGCCTTGAGCGCGCTCGCCTCGTTGGGCTGGTTCGCCACGATCAGCACCGGCGTTGCCGCCATCTCTGCGTCGGCCTTGAGTTCGGACGTGAACTGGTACCCGTCCATCCCCACGAGATCGCCGTCGGCGATGACCACATCGGGCCTCTGCGCCTTGGCCATCCCCAGAGCCCGCGGGGCGGAGATGGCGCCTGTGACCTCGGCGCCGGGGAACGCCTCGGCGATGCCCTGCTTCGCCCGCTCGTAGAATGCCGCGTCGTCGTGGACGATCAGCACACGTGTCGGTGTCACCTGACGGAACCTCCTCGTTCGTGAGACCACACGGTGCCCTTCGGGCGCGGCCGTTTCGGCCGTCCGACGGTCAACCCGTTCCCCCGGGTCTCCGGCTATCATGGTGCGGACGGAAAGGACGCGAATGGATCGTGCGCGCGTAACGATAAAGAGCCTAGCACACGGCGGGGACGGCGTGGCGAGACTTCCCGACGGGCGGACCGCCTTCGTCAGGCTCGGCTGCCCCGGCGATGAAGCGACAGTGGAGGTCGTCGAGGATCACGACCGATGGGTACGCGCCTCCATCGCGGAGATCCACGACCCCTCGCCCGATCGGGTCGAGCCGCCGTGCCCCTACTTCGGCGTTTGTGGCGGGTGCCACTGGCAGCACGTGAGTCGCGACCGGCAACTTGCCGAGAAGCGCCGCATCCTAGTCGACGCATTGACGCGCATCGGACACCTCACCGGGCCCGAGGTCGCCGAGACGGTCGCGTCGCCACAGGAGTACGGCTATCGCAACAAGATCGAACTCTCGGTTGCCAGCGTCGGCGACAGGCCTGTGGTCGGCTTCACGAAGGCCGGCACCAACGACGTGGTGCGGGTCGATACGTGCCTGCTTCTCCCCAAACCACGTGCGAAGCTCCCCAAGTCGCTGGCCGGGGCGCTCACGTTCCTTTCATCGCGTGGCGCCACCGACATCCTCCGCGCATCCATACGCGCATCGTCATCGCGTGACCTGGCCGTGGATGTCCGCACCGCACCCGGTCCGTTCCCGCGTGCCATAGGCTCGAGGATCCTTGCCGAGTCCACGGGCGCGCGCTCCGTGACCCGGAGCATCGTCAGGCTCGGATCCGACGTGAGGGACGTGTCGCAGGTCGAAGTCCTCGCGGGCAAGGGAGTCTGGCATGAGAAGCTCGCTGGCGATGCCTATCAAGTGTCGTCCCCCAGCTTCTTCCAGGTGAACACCGCTGCGGCGGCCCTCCTCCGAGAGGAGGCGGTGGCCGCCCTGGCCGCTGACGGCACGATGCGCGTTGCCGACCTCTATGCGGGCGTGGGCACCTTCACGTTACCGCTTGCCAGGGCAGCGGGTGAGGTCGTCGCGATCGAGGCGTCGAAGTACGCGCTCGGCGACCTCCGCCAGAACCTCGAAGATGCGGATCTCGACGCCGACATCGTGCCTGGCGACGCCGCATACGCTCTCTCCGAACTGGATCATCTCGATGCGGCGCTGGTCGACCCGCCGCGCTCCGGCCTCTCCGAACGCGGGATGCGAGCGCTCGTGAGCGCCCGCATCCCTTCGATCGTGTATGTATCGTGCGACCCCGCCACGCTTGCCCGCGATGTCTCCAGACTCGCCGAGGCAGGATACGTGGCCGACAGGTTCGTCCCGGTCGACCTCTTCCCTCAGACGTACCACCTGGAGACGGTCACGGTCCTGCGCCGCTCCTAGGCCAGCGTCCCCACCTTGGGATAGTCGAGGATGTGGACGTCGTGCGGCGCCTCGTCATGCGCCTCGGTGAGGTCCTCCCCCGCCGAATGCGCCCCCATGTGATCGCCATCGTCCCACATCGCGCTGTCCGACACGTCGTAGACGACGCCGTCGTACGCCACGTAGGCGGGCCTCCCATCCTGGCCGTCGTACTTCTTCAGCTCCTCGAGCGTGAACTCCTTCACGGCGACTCCCTTCGGATGTGGTCCGGACACCATAGGTTCATACCCGCCGGGAACGTGCAGGATACAACGGTCCGCGAGGATGGATCCGGTCAGTCCTTCTCCACCAGGTCGCGCAAGCCGAACAGGTCGACCACGATCTTCCTGCCCTTCGTGGCCACGACCCCTTCGCGCGCGAGATTCGACACGACCCTGCTCGCGGTCTCTCGCGACGTGCCCGCCAGAGTGGCGATCTCGTAGTGCGTCAGCCCCTCGATGACCGGGACCCCACGCGACTCATACGAGGCCGTGGCCACATTGAGCATCACGCGCATCACCCGGTGGGTCGCGTCATGGAACGCCATTCCCTCCAGGCGGGTGACCATCTCACGGAGCCTGTCCGAGAACGAAGCGACAAGGGTGACCGCGAGTTGCGGACGGATGCGGAAGACGTACTCGAGGTCCTTCTCTTCGATGATCACCACCTCGACGTCGGTGGTGGCTATCACATCGGCCGACCGCCCATCAACGTCCACGGTTCCCATCTCGCCGAAGTACGACGGCGGTTCGAGGTAATCAAGGGCCAACTCCCGGCCCTCCGGCGAGGCAAGCGATATCTTCACACAACCGCCGACCAGCATGAAGACCGCGTTCGACAGGTCGCCCTTGGTGACGATGAACGCGCCCTTGGGGTACTCGCGATATGACATCAGGGAAGCCAACGAGTCGAGCTCGTCCTCGCTGAGCGGAGCGAACACGGGGTCTTCCCGGAGTCTGGCGACTATGACCGATCTCGCTGATGCCGTTGACATACCCTACTCATCGTCAGTTTGTGCCGAATGCTTCATAGTGAAACACTACACGATGCGCTCGTCCACAAAGCGTAGGGCGGGGCGATACGCACGCCAGCCTGTCTGCCGGGCACCCGTCCAGGCGGCCCGCGGAGCACTGCACACGACCACCAACGGAGGGTTCTCTCTATGCGCGCGGTCCTGTTCGATCTCGACGGCACCCTGCTCGACCTGGACCTCGACGCCTTCCTGCGCAGGTACTTCGTCGCGCTGGAGGGTGCCGCACGTCCGATATTCGCATCGGATGGAGAGCGCTCCGTGTTCATGGAGTCCCTCACGCACTCTGTCCGGGCGATGATGGATCCCCACCCGGGACGCACCAACCGTGATGTCTTCTTCGCGCACATGCTTGAGCGGTCCGGAGTGGACATGGAGCTGCACTGGCCCGTGTTCGAGTCGTTCTACGCCGAGGTCTTCCCTACGCTCGTCGGCGCGGCCTGCCCCGCCAAGGGCGCGCGGCGGGCGGTCTCCACAGCGATCGACCTCGGCCTGCGCGTGGCCATAGCCACGAACCCCATCTTCCCTCGCGTGGCGATCGATCACCGGCTGCGCTGGGCAGGCGTCCACGACCTGCCCGTCCAGGTCGTCACCACATACGAACAGATGCGGGCATGCAAGCCTCTTGCCGAGTACTACCAGCAGACATGCGAACTGCTCGAGACCGATCCGCGCGACTGTATGATGGTGGGCGACGACCGGGCTCTGGACATGCCGGCATCCGACATCGGCATGCAGACGTTCTATGTGGGGCCGCACAAGAGTGTTCCCGCGGATTTCGCCGGCGATCTGGACGACCTCGCAGACCTGCTGCCGCGTCTGCTTTGACCGGAGACTAGCGGAGGCGGCGTCGGATCAGCGCGACCCACGCGCCGTCGAGCCGCTGATCGCAGTCGAACTCGAACATGCCCCGGGACTCGCGTCTGAGGTCGAGTTGGTATCTCAGACCGGACGGGTCGTGGTCGCAGATGACCACCATGCTGTCCTCGCACTCCAAGTCGACCATCCGGTCGATGACCGCGAAGACAAGAGGGCGCCGCATCGAGGGCGTCACGCCCCGCAGATCGATGACCAGCCCGTTGGCCACTTGCGCCACCCGCTCACCCCGTTCCACGCCACCGGTTGCCCACACGTCACTATTAGACGTGCACGGGCCGATTCCTGCCGTCCAGCGACCCGCTCGGCACACAGATGTGACACGAAGCACTTGCCCCAAGAGCATGGACGCGAGACAGCGGGTGCATGTATCCTATGCATCGGAGCCGAACGCGGCTCGGCGAGGGGATAACGGATCTATGCGCCTGCACGCTCATCGTATCCAGCGCTACCCATCACGGACCACAGACGCACGACCAGCGTCTCATGCTGGCACTGGTCGCGCCATGCTCTCCGACCCACCCCTCCCTACATCGGCTCGATCACCTCAGTCAGAAGGCCTCGCGGTCCGTACCGTCCCGCACCGGGACACCGCGTACCGCGTTTCAGGCTACCCGTTTCCGTACGCGCGAAAGGAGGGAGGAGGGATACGCGCGTGCCGGGCGTAAGGCCCGGTCACTCAGTTTCAACCGCACTGTAGGCTACGTTCCAACACCAAGGAGGTGTATGGCATGGCGCAAGAGGCGCACGGTGCGATTTACGACCTGCTTGCGGTACGCGGTGTAAGCCGTCGCGACTTCATGAAGTACTGCGGCTACGTCGCCGCGATGCTCGGGCTCACCGAAGCAGCCGCTCCGCAGATCGCTGCGGCCGTCGAGAAAGGCGCGAAGCTGAAGCCCGCGCTCTGGCTCAATGGCGGCTCGTGCAGCGGCTGCACGGAGTCCATAGCTCAGGTGGACTCGCCCGACGTCGCCACGATCGTGCTCGAACTGCTCTCACTCAACTACTTCGAGACGATCATGGCCGCCGCCGGCGAGTACGCCGAGAAGAACGTCGACGACACCATCGAAGCCGGCAACTACCTGCTGATCTACGAAGGCGCCGTCATGATGGGCGAGGACGGGAACACCCTTCTCATCAACGGCCACAAGGGCAAGGACATCCTGGAGAAGGCCGCCGCAGGCGCTCAGGCGATCCTCGCGGTGGGCGCATGCGCGGTGGACGGCGGCTGGGTCTATGCCCACCCGAACCCCGCCGGCGGCATCGGTGTCCAGTCGTTCCTCGACAGCGTGAAGGTGGCCACCCCGGTGGTCAACCTCCCCTGCTGCCCGACGAGCCCCGAGTGGGTCGTCGCCATGGTCGTGCAGTGGCTGCTCGTCGCCGAAGACGATCCGGCGACGTTCCTCGACAAGACCGCCCTGCTCGCAAAGAACTACCGTGACAACTACCGTGATGCGGACGTCACACTCCTGTATCCGGAGTACATCGTGGGCTCCACGATCCACGACAACTGCCCGCGCCGCGGGCACTTCGAGAACGGTGAGTTCGTCACCGAGTTCGGCAGCCCTGAAGAGGCCATGGGTTACTGCCTCTACAAGGTCGGCTGCAAGGGTCCGCAGACGTACACGCAGTGCCCCATCACCCGCTGGAACCGTTCGGTCAGCTGGTGTGTCCAGTCGGGCGCCCCGTGCATCGGCTGCGGCGGCCTGAACTGGGTCGACAACAACGCTCCGTTCTTCAAGCGCCTGTCGAGCATGC
>DSAI01000085.1 GCA_011372845.1 Actinomycetota bacterium | reverse complement strand
TAGTTGGCGGTGAACCCGCCCCAGACCTCTACCGAATACCACGTCTTCCACCACACCGATGACGCGGGGACCCCGAGGGTCACCGCGAAGAAGATCGCGCCGTACGTGAAGCTCAGCTTCCGCTGGCCCCGGAACACGGCGTCGACGCTTTCGATCGTGTCGATGTGGTCGCCGTACTGTATCTGACGACCGTCGGCAGAGAGGGCTGCCGAGCCATGTGCTGTCGTCTCTCCCATCTGTGCACCTCCTTCGTCCGAAGACGGCTGTGAGCGACCGGCGATTACTCGGCTTTCACGACAAGAACGGGGACTGGCGCGCCTTTGACGACCGTCTCGGCCACGCTGCCCAGGGCTATACGCTTGAGGCCTGTGCGCCCCGTGTCGCCGACCACGATCATGTCGGCCTTCCACTCCTCGGCGACGTGCACGATCCGCTTGGCCACGCCGCCTTGCACGACCTCGACCTCGCACGGCACGCCGTTGCGCTCGCACATGATCTTGGCGAGCACGAGCCCCTTGACCGATGCGTGAACGCCTTCGTAGACGTCCTCGTCCATGACCTCCTCGGGATACTCAAGAGCCTCGAGGCCGGTATCCACGTAGATGGCCTTGACCGATGCGCCGAACGTCTTCGCGAGCATCACCGCATACTCGGTCGCCGCAACAGACGGTGCGGAACCGTCGGTCGGCAGAAGGATGCGCCCAATCTCGTGACAGATCTCATCGATGTCACCGAGCCTGACGTCCTCGGCAGAACCCTTGATGCAAACGTCCATACTTCCCACCTCCCCAGCTGTCCAACGGGCGGCGGTCGCACGCCCGCAAGACCACACTAGACGCGAGGGCCTGAGGGATGGAACGAAGCTGTCGCGTGCGGCGGCAGCGGGTCGGCGGAGGGTGCGGCACAAGCGGTGAACGGCTCACGCGCCGTTCACGGAGCGAGCCGTCCGCCGTTCACCGGTGTGAGGGGGCCGCTCGTCGGCGAATGGACGAGCGGTGGAAACCGCTAGAGCTCGATGATGCTGGCCGTGGGCGGGTGAGCGGCACAGTCGAGCAGGGCAACGGTGGGGCCCCGGCCATCCCGCGAACGGCCGCCGGCGCTTCCGGGGTTCACGTGGAGGAGTCCGCCGACATGCTCCACGCGGGCCCGGTGCGTGTGACCGCTCACCAGCACGGTGACCCCTTCGGGCACTCCTGCGCGCAGCAGGGGCGCGGCCTGGTGGACGATCATGACCCGCTGTCCGTCGGCCTGGATGACGGCGCGGTCCTGCAACCGCCATTCAAGCTCGCCCGAGTCCATGTTCCCCCGTACCGCGATCACCGGGGCGATCGCCTCCAGATGGTCGAGTATCCACGCGGGACCGATGTCACCGGCGTGTATGATCCGGTCGACATCCCGGAACGCCTCGGCGACCCCCGGCGGGAGCGCTCCATGGGTGTCTGACAGCACGCCGATCAGCACGGCTAGATTCCCAGGACGCGCTTCAACGCAGGTGCGCGTCGTCGTGAGACGGGTATGCGCGTGTGCGCCCGGTCCTTCAGCGTCAGCTCCATCGTACCGCCGTACATGGGAGCGACCTCGGCCACGTGGGAGAGGTTCACAAGGAAGCGGCGGTGGACCCGGAAGTACCCCTGCGACTCCAGACGGCCCTCGAGATCGGCCAATGAGAACGTGGAGAGGTAGCGTTCACCATCAGTGAACATGTAGCTGTAGTCGTCCTTGGCCATGATGTGAGTGATATCGGCCACCTGGAGCAGGAGCTTGCGACCGCCCTTCTCCACGGGGATCCGCTCCACGCGCACCGGCGTCTCGGCGGCCGGGGCGATGCGCTCGATTGCCATCTTGAGCCGCTCGACCTCGACGGGCTTCACGAGATAGTCGGTTGCGGCTACTTCGAAGGCCTTCACCGCGTGCTCGCTGTGCGCGGTGACGAACACGAGCGCGGGTGGATGATCGAGCCCGGAGAGCGCCTCGGCCAACTCTATCCCGCTGAGCCCCGGCATGCTGACATCGAGGAAGACGACGTCGTACGGTATGGCGCGGATGAGTTGGAGCGCCTCGCTCGCGCTGCCGGCCTCGCCCACGACCTCCACGCCGCCGGCCTCGCCCAGCAGGTAACGGAGTTCGGAACGTGCGGGGACCTCGTCGTCCACCAGCAACGCTTTTAGCATCGTGGTCATCGGTCCACTTTCTCCGGCGAGGACGCGATCGTCACCGTCACCACGGTCCCCTCTCCGCCCTCGCTTTCCACGCTCAGGCCGCTTCCGGGGCCGAAGTGCCCCTTCAGTCTATCGTGGACGTTGCCCAGAGCGATACCGAGGCCGGTCCCGAACCCCACCTCGAGCACGCGCGGCAGGTCCTCCTCGGATATTCCCACCCCGTCGTCAGCAATCGCCACGCGGACGTCTCCATCGACCCTCCCAGCCGTGATCGACACGGTGAGAGGGCCCTCCTCGCGAACACCATGCTGCACGCAGTTCTCCACGATCGGCTGCAGGATGAACGCAGGCACGTGGGTCGCCAGCACCTCGGGGTCGAGGTCGGAGACCACGCGCAGACGGTCACCGAACCGTGCCTGCTCGAACCGGAGATAGGTGAGGGCGTACTCGACCTCCCGCTCGAGCGGGACGAGCCCCTCGTTGTCCTCAAGCATCCGCCGGTAGAAGGCGGCGAACTCGCGAAGGAGGTCGCGCGCGCCTCCCGGATCGGTGCGGATCATCATCGCGATGGTGTTGATCGTGTTGAACAGGAAATGCGGGTTGATCTGCGCCTGCAGCGCCTTGAGCTCCATCCTGCACGCCAACTCGGTCTGGTGCTCGAGCTCCGAGAGCTCGAGCTGCGTCGACAGGAGGCGGGCGAGACCGCTCACCATAGCGATCTGGGTCTCGTTCAACAGCCTGGCCGTGGTGTAGTAGAACTTCAGCGTACCTACGGGCTTCTCGCGGACCTCCAACGGGACCACGATCGCCGCGCGCAACAGGCAATCGCGCCGTGGACAGCCAATCTCGTCCTTCGTGCCAAGGATGCGATGCTCGTTGGTCTCAAGCGCTTCGCGCGTGGCCTTCGTGAGGATCGGCCCGCCCACCTCGTGGTGGTCCTCCCCGATGCCCGCGAAACCGAGAACGGTCTCGGTGTCGGTGATCGCCACCGCAGCCGCCTCGCTCTCGGCGAGCGCCAGCCTGCAGACCTCCTGCGCGGTCTCGGCGTCGAGACCCCGGCGCAGGTACGCCAGCGACCGGTCGGCGATCACCACGATCTGGTGTGACTGCAGCGCCTTGATGTGATCGGGGCGGCTGATGAGTCGCATCGCCACGGTCCCCATCGCCGTGGTAGCGAGGGCGATTGTGGCAGCGATGAACACCGGCTCGGGCACCATCCCGAACAGACCCGCCCCCACGACGATGGCGATGATCGCCGTTGTCAGGACCAGGGTCGCGTCAACGACCCATGAGCGAACCGATGCGATGGCCCCGATCCCTCCCCGTCTCGTCTCCGACCGTGAGGAACGCGTAACGCCGACCCGTATCGGCAAAGCCTGCCGAGCGGTACAGCGCCAGCGCGGCGGCGTTCCCCGTCCGCGCCGAGAGCGTCATGTGCCGCGCTCCGCCCTCCCGTGCTCGCGAAACGGCCGCCTCCAACAGAAGCGATCCGATGCCGACACGGCGGTCGGACACGCGCACGCAGAGCCGGCCCAGCACCGCCGACCCGCGGTCGACCGTGCTCAGAGTATAGCCGACGCAGCGCCCGTCACGCTCGGCCAGGGTGACCCCGCCAGCGTCGAGGAACCTCCGCATCAAGCGAATATCGTAGTGCCAGAACGGCTCGAAACACTCGCCGTCGATGGCGATGATCTCCTCGGCGTCGGCCGCAAGGGCGGTTCGCGTCGACACATCGGGGCGCCCGGGAGCGGCCGCGGGGCACACCGGGGTGAGCTCGAGCACGGCGAGCGTCTCGCGGACGCGCATGCCTGCGGCCTCATACACGGGCACATCGCTGGACCTGACCGGGGAGCTCACCAGACCGGAGAAACCGTGCTCAGCCGCACAGGACGAGAGGTGGGTGACCGCGTCGCCGATATGGCGCACCGGACACCACAGGGCCTCGACACCAAGCAGGTCGAGGTGGTCGCGCCACCGGTCCAGCACGGCCACATCGCCCCGCCCGCTCACCTGGATCATCCAGGGATGGTCGCGATGGTGCGCACGGAGCGTCTGCTCGTCGGGAAACACACGGGCAGCGACCAGCGCCCGCGCAAGCTTGTCCACCTGGGCCGCCGTGGCGTCCGCGAAGAAGCGCCCCGTCATGAGGACAGCCAGCCCAGTTCGTTGGCCGCTAGTAGCAGTCCCACCACCAACAGCATCGCCGCGAAGGCCACTCGGACCGTCTTCTCCTGCGACGCCGCCGTGACCCTGGCGCCCAATATGGCACCGGGAACGACACCAAGAGACATGCCGAGCGCGATGGCGATGTCGATGTGACCCAGGAAGTAGTGGGTGATGGTGCCAGGGACCGCCAGTACCAGCACGGCGATGAGGCTCGTGCCGACCGCGCGCTTGGCATCGAAGCCGAGGAAGCGCACGAGCGCTGGAACGACGACGAACCCGCCGCCAAGCCCCAGGAATCCCGAGTACACGCCGGTGATCGCACCGATGGCGGCAAGCCAGAGCCAGGAATCCCTGCGCCCGGCCATCGCGGCCTTCACGTGCGCTGCCTGCTCCGGACGCAGTGCGAGCTGCGCCATGTCGAACGACATCCAGGCGATGAGGGCGGCGGTGAGATACAGCACCACGTCACCGCCCACGAGCGAGGTGAGCCACGCACCCAGGACCGAGAAGGCGGCGCCCTCCGCGCCGAGCGTGAGACCCACGCGCGTGTCGAGCAACCCCCGCCGACGGTACTCGATCACCCCGGTGATCGCCGTAGGGATGATGACAGGGAGCGGCGTCCCCACCGCAACGAGCTCCGAACCGCCAAGGATCAGGCGTATCGCGGGAGTGGTGATCATCCCGCCACCGATCCCGAACTGACCGGACAGGTATCCCGCGACGAACCCGACGCCCGCCGCTGCAAGCCACGTCTCCGACACGCGCTCATTCGATCCTGATCCCGGGGAACCGGCCGGTGAGCGCCCCGCGGTCCACACGCCGTTCGCCGGTGAACAGCGACTGCAGGGGCAGATCCGTCCAGAGCCGGTCCATGAGCATCGGCCACCGGCGCTGGAAGACGAAGTACCGTTCGCAGTTGTCGCGTGCGTATCGCTGCGCCTCGGGTACCTGTCGCCGGGCGATATCGATGTACACGGCGCGCTCCTTGCCGGCAACGGCCCGGAGCAGAGCGGTGACCCGGCTGCGCCAGCCGATGGACCCGTCCACAAGGCGTCCGGGATACGGCGCCAGGGACTCGGCGGTCACCTGCCGGAGATCGACCTGCGACTTGGAGAACTCAAGCTTCCTGTGCGCGTAGATGAACCTGAAGACGTCGTTGCCGAAAAGCATCGCTCTGCTCGCGGGCGCCGGAGGCCGATGCACCACCGACCACTCGTTGTCGAGGAACATGTCGGCGCCATGCATCCGGGCGTTGACGACATAGTCGATGTCTTCCCCTCGTACCGTCCACGGGTCGAACGGTACGTTGCAGTACATGTCGCGATGGAGTGCGAGGCACCCACCGAACGCCAGCGACGTAGGCTTGATCCGCGGCGGGCGGGCCACCGCCGTGACGGCACGGTCGAAGAACTCCCCCTGCCTCCAGAACGTGTCCGACCAGGGATCCGCACCGGCACGAGCCAGCGCCCCAGAATCGTCACGATAGAGTCCTGTCTTCGCGTAGACCATGCCCCCGTCTGAGTGACGCTCGCCGAGCTCCTCAAGCGCTCTCTCGAGGAAGTCCGCCGAGTCCACCACTTCGTCGTCGTCCACGAAGACGACCGCCTCGCTGCCGAGAACCGCTGCCATCGCCAACCCTGCGTTGCGGGCACCCCCGTAGGATGAGAGCCACACGCCGTCGATGACGTCCGCGAACTCCATCTGCTCGAGCCGCCGGTGAAGCGAGCCCAACTCGGCTTGGCCGAACACGAAGGTGTCGAGGTCCGCCATGTCCGCAAGCACATCGCGAACGCCGTCTTCGGCGGCATTGGCAGTGGCCTCGTCGGCGGCGGCGACCACCACGATGATCCGCCCAAGACCGGTGACGCCCTCAAGCGACCGCAGACACTCCTGCAGCTGGCCGGTCTGCCCCACCACGGTCGGGTGGTCGAACGACGTGCGGGTCTTCGACGATCCGCCGCGTGTGCGCCGCTTCGTCCAGAACGTCGGGATGATGACAGTAGGCTGCACTCCGGTCCTTTCGCGGTTCCACTCATCCACCGTGCGAGGTCGGCTTCCATGATAGCGGTTCATCTCCGCCGATGATGCCCAGCGGCGCGCCGCAGCGTGCGCAAGCTCCATCGCTCACGTGTCGATCGACGATCGTGTAGCCTCGCCGGCGCACAGCGACCGAGCCGCACGCCGGACACACCGTGTCCTCTGCGCCGGGCACGTCCACATTGCCGAGGAAGACGTGGTGCAGCCGCTCCTCATGTCCGATCCGCCGTGCACGCTCGAGCGTCTCGAGCGGCGTGCGTTCGAGATGCGAGAGATCGAGATACGGGAAGAAACGCGTGATGTGCCACGGCGTGTCCTCGCCGAGACCACTGCGGATCCACCCCGCGATACCCCGCAGAGTACGATCGTCATCGTTCACAGTGGGGATGACGTTGGTGACGACCTCCACGTGCATGCCCCACATCGACTTAGCACGCTCCGCCATCTCCAGCACCGGCTTCACCGAGCGCACCTTGCAGAGCCTCCTGTAGGTCGCGTCGTCGAATCCTTTGACATCGACCCGCCACACGTCGATAAGCGGCCCGAACAGGTCAAGACCCGCCTCGGTGACATACCCGTTGGTCACCATCACCGTGTAGAGGCCGTTCTCGTGGGAGTGCCGTGCGACGTCGAGCACGTACTCGGCCCAGATGACCGGCTCGTTGTAGGTGAACGCCACCCCTGCGCAACCGTGTCGACGGGCCAGATCCGGCACTGCCGACGGCTCCAGGAACTCGAGGTGCGGGTCTTCGCCCACCGCGGCACGGCTGATCTGCCAGTTCTGACAGTGCGCGCATCGCATAGAACAGCCGACGCTGCCGAGCGAGAGCGCCGTGGCGCCGGGCTGGTAGTGGAAGACCGGCTTCTTCTCGATCGGATCGACCGCAACCGACGAGACCAGCCCGTACGTCAGCGCGATGAGCCGCCCGGCGCGGTTCTCACGCACACCGCAGGTACCACGCGCTCCTACTGCTATGCGGCAGTCGTTGGGGCACAGAAGGCAGTGTATGCGCGAGCCATCGGGCTCCCACAGAAGCGCTTCGTGCTCCATGATGCCTCCTAGCCGAGGGCCAGGCGCACCTGATCTCCTCCGGCGCGTATCGCCTCGAGAAGGGCGGTGTCGGCCGACTCCAGCACATCACGCGCCTCCGCCCCCCGCGGGGCGGAGGCCACACCGATCGATATCGTGGCCTTCACGCCCTGTGTATACCCGGAGCCGTCGCCCGCCAGTGCGAACGCGGACACGCTCTCGCGCAGCTTCTCGGCCGCGGCGAACGCCTCGGTCTTGTTCACGCCCGACAGCGCAACGGCGAATCGGTCACCGGTCCACCGCGCCAGGACATCCGTGGCGCGAAGGCATGCGTTGAAGCGTCCGCCGATCGCACGCAGCGCCTCGTCAGCCTCGGATCCATCGTTCGCGCCACGGATGGCATCGAGCCCGCCGACGTCTATCAACGCCACGCATACCGGCGACCCGTACCGGTTCAGGCGAGCGATCTCGACGGCCAGACGATCGCCGAAGGAGCGCGTGTTCCACAGGCCCGTAGTCGGATCAAGCGTCTGGGTCTCGGCGAGAGAGGCCGCATGCTCGCGGAGGAGGCGCCGCTGGAGCGGCAGGCAGAGATCCCAGCTCGACTCGGCATTGTATATCGCAGCCGCGTGCGCACGGCATGTGGGCCACCCGCATGCACCGCAGTCGAGCGCTGTCTCCCGTGTGAAACCACCCTCGGCGAGCACCGCGTCGATCGCGGCATCATCCGGCACAGGCACGGAGACCGGCTCGGCCACGAAGGAACGGATGAGATCAACCGCGGGAAGCATGGTCAGCATCGCCCGAGTGCTGACCTGCGTGGTGCCGGGGCTCCTTCGCGCTGCCGCCTCGACGTTGCGCTTGGCGAACAGCGACAGACTGGGGTTCACAGCGGGGCCGTCGATGCACCCCTCGCAGTTGAGCATGTCGATGACCAGCGGACCCGCTTCACCCGCGCCGATGGCCGTGAGCAAGCGGTCTATCTCTCGAACACCGCGTACGACGTGCACCGACGCATCGGTCAGATTGCGTGAGACCAGGGTCTGCCGAGGGAACCCGTCGGTAAGCGAGATCTCCTTCAGCGCGCCCGGCCTGCTCGGCGCTGGTGCGGTCACCGAGCCGCCCGGAACCAGCGGACGTTCCTCGAGGATCAGTCTCTTGAGCTCCGTGAAGTCGATCGCGACATCTATGGCGCCATCGAACGACCGATCGAGCGCCTCATCCTTGCGCGCATAGCACGGGGAGACGTAGACTATCGCGACCTCGTGAGGGTAGACCGCCCGGATGAGTCTCGCCTGCGCCACGTAGGGCGGCACGATCGGCGCGAGCGCCTGGACGAACGCCGGGTGGTACTTGCGCACGAAGTCGATCGCCACCGGACAGGTGGACCTCAAGCTTGGCACGCTGCCCTCCCGCGCATGAAGCTGCTCGTACGCTTGGGCGACGAGCTCCTCCCCAAGGAGCGTGGTCTCGACCGAATCGAAGCCCATGACCTCAAGCGAGCGCTCGATCTGGACGACGGTCATCGGATACAAAGCCGCGATGAACTCGCTCGCAAGCAGAGCCACCACGTGCCGGTGAGTGCGCAGCAGTTCGCGGACCCGTGGCGTGTCGTCGCGCACCGTGATGCCGCTCCGTGCGCACTCGTTCACGCACTGTCCACACGCGATGCACTTCTCCTGGACGATCTCCGCGCACTCACCGCTCACCCGGATAGCGCTCACCGGACAGCACCTGACACAGGTCCAGCAGCCGGTGCACCCCTCGGCCCCGTGGGCGATCAGCGCCCCTCGGCGCCCGTCCGCCTCACTGTCCACGCATATCCCCCCGCCCGTTCGTGACGAGCCGCTCCGCAAGGCCGAGACGCCTGAGCGCCACCAGCAGCGGGAGGCCGAGCCCGTACACTGCCGCGGCCTGGCCAAGGCCGACCGCGGCGACACCGAACAGGTACATCGTAAGCCATGTCCCTGATGCGTCCAGGCCGAGCTGCTCGATGCGGTAGAAGTCGATGCCCGCGACACCCGCCAGCATCAACGGAAGATAGGCGGGGACGATGAGCGCGTTGGTCACGACCGGTCCCGCAAGCGCCAGCGCGGTACGATGCCGATACCTCCAGGTCCAGAGCGCCCCGAGGAGCGTAGCCAGGGAACCGAGGACCACGTCGAGGAGACCCAGGACGCCGACATGCGTGAGCATGAACGCGTTCGCGATTAACGTCCCCGCCCACAGGCCCGGTATCGCAGCAGGCGTGAGACACGCGATCACGGTGAGCGCCTCGGACAGGCGCACCTGCACAGGGCCGTAACCGAGCGGGCTCTGGATCATCACGAGGCTGGTGGCGGCATACACCGCGGCGATCACTCCAGCCTGCGCTATGAAGCGGGTCTGACGCATCTTGCCTCCGCTCATCTGACCCTCTGCCTCGGAAGCGAGATCTCGAAGGTGGTACCCGAGCCGACCGTGCTTCTCACCGATATGGTGCCATCGCTCACGTCGACGATGTGTTTGGCGATCGCCAGGCCGAGCCCGAAGCCTCCGGTCTCCTGCGAGCGTGAGATGTCGCTGCGATAGAAGCGCTCGAACACGTTGGGCAGGTCCTCCTCCGGGATACCCACGCCGGTGTCCGTCACGTCGACGACGACGCGATCTCGAGACCTGCGCGTGGTCACCGACACGCTCCCTCCATCGGGCGTGTACTTGCACGCGTTGTCGACAAGGATGCCCAGCGCTTCCTCGATGCGATCCGGATCACCGTGCAGCCACAGTGGCCCCTCACGCGGTCCCGTGAATCGCAGCTCCTTGGAAAGATAGCGCGTGGCCGCGTTGGCGAGCACCTCCCGGCAGACGGCGTTGATGTCGTACCGGATCTGCCGGTACTCGACCTGCTCTTCGCTCCTGATGAGCGACAGGAGGTCGCTGCACAGCCGCGCCATCCTGCGCGACTCTCGATCGATCGCGCTCACCGCCTCCTCCTGGAGCGCGGGATCCTCGGCCCCCCACGCACGGAGGATGTTCACATAGCCGCGTATGCCGGCCACCGGTGTGGCGAGTTCGTGCGATGCGTCCGCGATGAAGCGTGCCTGCACCTCGTTGCGCCGCTGAAGACCGTCGATTAGCCGGTTGAGCGATCGCGCAAGGTCCACGACCTCGGTACCGCCCTCTTCCGGCAGTCGCACGTCCAGGACCCCGACGTCGACGGAGTCGGCAGTGCGCCGCAGGTCGTCGATCAGGGAGATCGCCCGCCGCGTGGTCCCCATCGCCGCAAGGAGGGACCCGGTGAGGGCGATCAAGCCGAGGACCGTGATCGGAAGGCGCGTCGCGTCGAGGATGGCTTCCTGGTCCCGTGGCATGTACGCGACATCGAGCACAGCCGCGTGCACACCCGGGAGTTCGAGCGGAAGGTAGTATGAGTACACGCCGAGGTCGGCACGCACGAACATCCCCCGGATGAGCGGCTGCGCGCCAGGGAAGTCCGCCACGGGCCCGTCGCCGGTGAACGCCCGCATGCGCAGCGTCTCGTCGCCCGCCTCATGGCTCTCACCGACGCCCCATACCATGACGGGTTCATCGCCTGGCTGTTGGATCACATGCAGTGCGAAGGAGCCTTCGTACGCGAGGCCCTCGGCAAAGGGGGCCGGCGGCTCCTCCACCATGGCGGCCAGCATCGCCGCCTGGGCCTCTTCACGGTCCATGCCCGCCGACTCAGCACGCTCGCGCGCGGTATCGAGAGTGTTTCGCGTGACGCGCTCGGCGACATCGGCAAGAAGCCCGGCCGTCTCGATGGCAGCGGCCTGCATCCCGCGCGCCACCAGCGCGTAGGTGCCGACGGCGATGGTGGCCACCAGCACGACCGCGAACAGGGTGGCAACGATGGCAACGCGTGACCGGATCGTCTTGAAGCGCACCGGGTGCTAACCCTTTGCGAAGAAGTAGCCGACTCCCCTGATGGTCTGGATGATGCGGTTGTCGTGGTCCCCGATCTTGTTGCGGATGTGGCACACGAAGACCTCGATCACATTCGAGTCGGTGGCACGCTTGGCGCCCCAGACCGCCTCCATGATCTCATCACGCGAGATGACGCGCCCTGCGTTGGCCACGAGATACGCGAGCAGGTCGAACTCCTTCGCGGTGAGGTCGAGCTCGGCGCCGTCACGCGTAGCCACCCGGCGCTCGGTGTCGATTGAGACGCCAGACGCCTCGATCTGGGCCGGGGTCGCCGGCGACGAGGTGCGCTTGAGGAGCGCGCGGACGCGCGACATCAGCTCGGGGATCTCGAACGGCTTCCGGAGGTAGTCGTCGGCGCCAGCCTCGAACCCGGCGACTACGTCGTGTGTTTCCGCCCGCGCGGTGAGCATGAGGATCGGTACCTCCGACCCTCGCTTCCGGATATGGCGGGCAACATCGATGCCGTCGATGCCCGGAAGCATAAGGTCGAGGACCACGAGGTCGACATCGTTGTCGAAAAGGAGATCGATGGCTGTGGGGCCGTCACTGGCCTTAAGGACATGATATCCCGCATGCTGCAACTCGAGTTCGACGAAGCGAGCGATCGTCGCGTCGTCCTCGACGATAAGGATGGTCTGCTCGGACATGGCAACGCCCCCATGGGTCTGTGACTTCGAGCGCGTGCTTCCGTCTGCGCACGCGCACCTGTGACCATGTTAACCCGCGAGCAGCGCTTCGGCTATCTGCACCGTGTTCAGAGCTGCACCCTTGCGCAGCTGGTCGGCCACGATCCAGAGCTGCAAACCGTGCCGCACGCTGTCATCCCGCCGTATCCTGCCCACGTAGCAGTCGTCCGTGCCTTCGAGCATCCCGGGCATCGGGTAGATACGCTGGGCGGGGTCGTCGAGCACGCTCACACCCGACGCACCATCGAGCGCCTGCCGTGCCGCCGCGGGCTCGACCGCGGCGTCGAACTCCACGGCGACCGCCTCTGCGTGACAACGGAGCACCGGCACGCGCACGCAGGTCGCCGCGACGCCGATATCCG
>DSAI01000055.1 GCA_011372845.1 Actinomycetota bacterium | reverse complement strand
GCCGGTGCGACCCGGTCGCTGCTTGGTGTGTACAATCCCAGGCTCGTGCCTGTGCTCGCCGAGGTGGCCGGACGCCTCGGCGCCGAGCGCGTGTTGGTGGTCCACGGCCATCCCGGGATGGACGAGGTGTCGGCGAGCGGTCCCACCACGGTCGCGGAGTTCGATGCGGCCTCTGGCGCGGGGGTGCGCATGTACGAGGTAACGCCAGAGCAGGTGGGCATCGCGCGTGGCGCCGTGTCCGACACCGCCGGCGGGGACCCTGCCGCCAACGCGCTTCTCGTGCGCGCGGTGCTGGAAGGTGAGCACGGAGCGCGGCGCGACATCGTGCTTCTCAACGCCGCGGCCGCTCTGCTCGCCGCAGGCGCCGTGGCCGACCTGGCGGCCGGAGTGGTCAGCGCCCGCGAGTCTATCGACAGCGGTCGCGCGCTAGAGGCTTTGGAGCGGTTGGCTTCCACCTCGGTGCGCCTGGCGAAGGAGGCTTCGTGAGCATCCTCGACACCATCGTGGAGCATCGCAAGGCACGCGTGCGCACACAGTTCTCATCCCTGAGCGACATGGAGCGTATGGCGCTGCTCCGCTGTGGCAGGGAGCCTCGGCCTCGCGAGAACCTCGTGCTCCTGCAAGACCGTGACGATGTCTGCGTGGTCGCGGAGGTGAAGAAGGCATCGCCGAGTGAGGGCCCGATCGCTCCCGGGTGCTCCGCCGCGGCCCAGGTGCGGCGGTACGCGGCAGGTGGAGCGGCGGCCATCTCCGTGCTCACGGAGCCCGAGTACTTCGGCGGATCGTTCGGCGACCTCTCGGACGCGGTGGATGCGGTCCATCTGCCGATGCTGTGCAAGGACATCGTGGTCGACCCCATCCAGCTCTACATGGCTCGCGCCAGCGGCGCGGACGCGGTCCTTCTGATGATCAGCGTGCTCGGTGCCCGGACACGGGAGTACGTGGACCTCGCATGGGAGTTGGGGCTCGGTCCGATCGTGGAGATCGCGAACCTCGACGAGTTGGACCACGCATGCACACTCGACACCCTCGTTCTTGCGGTGAACGCGCGTGACTTCCATACGCTCCGGGTGGATACGGAGTCCCAGCTCGACCTGGTGTCCGAGACCGTCTACCACAGCGGCTTGTTCGTGATCGCCGCAAGTGGCATCCGGGCGCGAGCCGATGTAGAGGCCGCTGCGGATGCGGGCGCTGACGCGGTGCTCGTGGGGACGTCGCTCATGCGTGCGGCGGACCCGGAGGAGGCTGTGAGGGGGTTCACGGGCGTGCGGAAGCGCTCGAGGCGATAGGGGAACGGTAACGACCGTGAGCTGACGGCTCACGGAGACGGGTTTGCCGGGGCGCAGCGCCCCGGCGGGAGGAGTGAGAGACATGGGTAGCGACAAGACGAGGTTCGGGCTGGACGAGACGAGGATCCCCGAGGCCTGGTACAACATCATGCCGGACCTGAAGACCCCGGCGGCGCCTCCGAAGGCGTTCGCGCCCGACGGCACCGAGCTCACGATGGAGCAGATCGGCGAGCGGCTCGCGATGATCTTCCCGATGGAGTGCATCAAGCAGGAGATGTCGCCCGATCGCTGGATCGACATCCCGGGCGCGGTCATCGACGTGTACAAGACCTACCGTCCATCGCCTCTGTTGCGCGCCAGGCAGCTTGAGCGCGACCTCGGCCTGCCGGCGGGCGTCAAGATATTCTACAAGTATGAGGGCGTGAGCCCAGCTGGTTCGCACAAGCCCAACACCGCCATCCCGCAGGCGTACTACAACAAGCAGGAGGGCATCACCAAGATCTCCACCGAGACCGGCGCAGGCCAGTGGGGCAGCGCGCTCTCGATCGCTGGTGCGCTCTATGGCATCGACGTCGAGGTCTTCATGGTCAAGGTGAGCTACGAGCAGAAGCCGTATCGCCGCATCCTCATGGAGACCTACGGCGGCACGGTGCACGCCTCACCGACCGATCTCACCGATGCCGGCCGCCATGTGCTGGCGATGGATCCGGACTCCACCGGCTCCCTCGGTATCGCCATCTCCGAGGCTGCGGAGGTAGCGATCAAGGATCCCGGCACGCATTACTCCCTCGGTTCGGTGCTCAACCACGTGTGCCTGCACCAGACGATCATCGGCCAGGAGGCCATCGAGCAGATGAAGCTCGCCGATGAGGAGCCCGACGTGGTGATCGGTTGCGTGGGCGGCGGCTCGAACTTCGCCGGCATCGCGTTCCCGTACTACCACCGCAAGCTCCAGGGCAAGAGCAACGCGCGGTTGCTCGCGGTCGAGCCGAAAGCATGTCCCACGCTCACGGCGGGTGAGTACCGCTACGACCTCGGCGACGAGGCGGGCATGACGCCGCAGATGCTGATGTACACGCTCGGCCACGACTTCGTGCCTGCGGGCATCCACGCCGGCGGGTTGCGCTATCACGGCGACTCGCCTCTCGTGAGCCAGCTTGTGCACGAGGGAGAGGTCGAGGCCGTGGCTGTGGACCAGACCGCGTGCTTCGACGCAGCCGTTCAGTTCGCGCGCGCCGAGGGCATCCTGCCGGCACCCGAGAGCAGTCACGCTATCCTGGCCGCGATCAATGAGGCGAAAGACGCCCAGGCTGCCGGTGAGGACAAGGTCATCCTCTTCAACCTGTCCGGCCACGGACACTTCGATCTTGCCGCCTATCAGAAGTACAACGCCGGTGAGCTGCAGGACTTCGATTTCGCTGCCGGCACCACGCTGGAGGAGTAGCCGTGTCTCGCACCCGGATCAAGATATGCGGTCTCACCAGGGCGGAAGACGCCGCGACGGCGGTCGCGGCAGGCGCCGATGCGCTCGGCGTGGTGCTGGCGCCTTCGAAGCGGCAGGTGACGCTCGATCAGGCGGCCGCTGTCTTTGCCGACGTACCCCCGCTCGTGGCGCGCGTAGGCGTCTTCGTTGACGCCCAGGCCGATGCGGTGTGGGAGGCGGTGGCGCGGCTCGGCCTTACCGCCGTGCAGTTCCACGGCGACGAAGCGCCTGAGACGTGCGCGGCGGCTCCGGTGCCGGTGATCAAGGCGCTGCGCGTGGGGCCCGGGTTCGACGCCGCGGACGTTGGTCGATACAGGGGCGCCGTTGCGGCGCTCCTGCTCGACACCTACGTCCCCGGGGAGCAGGGCGGCACGGGCATGACGTTCGACTGGGACCGCGTTGCGGGCCTTCTTCCACGGGACATCCCCGTCGTCCTTGCCGGAGGCCTCGGGCCGGACAACGTCGCCGAGGCCGTGCGGACACTGCGCCCGTACGCTGTTGACGTCAGCAGCGGCGTGGAGCAGGCGCCGGGGGTAAAGGACCATGCGAGGGTCGCCGCGTTCTGCGATGCGGTGCGTGCCGCGGACGGGGAGGTCCGAGCAGGATGAGGCGAATGCTCCCAGGACTGGCCGTGCTCCTTCTCGTGATCGGGGTGACCGCGTGCGGTGATGCGCGTCCGACTCCGGAGGCGGAGCAGGCGGAGACCGCGAGCCAAGAGTCCGGCGCCGGTACTGACGATGTCGCTGGAACCTCGCGGCAGGTGCTCGTGCTGGGCAGGTCGGTGATGACGGGCTGGATGGACCACTGGGGGAGCGAGGGGTCTGACACCGCGAGCCTGGAGGGCTACACGATCAGGTTCCGTGAGATCGAGGGTCCTCCGGGCATCGCACGCAGCGCGGCGGATGCGATCGCCCCGGCCCCGGCTGGCTCGACGGTCGTGTTCAAGTTCTGCTTCGTCGACTTCAATGGCGGGGAGTACGCGGGCGAACTCGATGTGCTCATGGAGTACGTCGCCGTCGTTGCGGATGCCGCTGACTCCGCAGGTGCGCGCCTGATCCTCGGCACCGCCTGCCCAAAGTGGAGGGTGAGACCACGCCGGCTCTCGTGCGCGAGCACCGGGAGTTCGGCAGGAGGATCGCGGGATTCGCAGCGGAGCGACGCGACGCCGGGCAAGCCGTCATGGTCCTCGACCTGAACACCGCGCTCACCGACGCTGAAGGAGCGCTCGAAAGGGGTTATGCTGTCTCTCCGGGCGACTCCCATCTGAACGATGCCGCATACGATGCGCTCGATACCGCACTACTGAACACACTCGACGATCTCAACTGAACCGGAGGTACTCTTGATGTCCGATGTGCTGCTGCCCTCTGCCGAGATGGCGTACTCGACACCCGACGCCCAGGGCTTCTACGGCCCGTATGGCGGCACGTTCGTTCCCGAGACGGTGGTGCCGGCCTTGCAGGAACTCGCTGCGGGGTACCAGGAGGCGATCGAGGACGCCGCGTTCGTGCAGGAGCTTCTGTACCTGCTCCGCGACTACGTGGGAAGGCCGTCACCGCTGTACCGGGCCGACCGCCTCGCCCGTGAGGTGGGTCTGGGAGCCGTCTACCTGAAGCGTGAGGACCTCAACCACACCGGTGCCCACAAGGTGAACAACACGATCGGGCAGTGCCTGCTCGCAAAGCGCATGGGCAAGAACCGCGTGATCGCCGAGACGGGAGCCGGTCAGCACGGCGTGGCAACGGCCACCACCGCCGCCTTGCTCGGCCTGGAGTGCGCCGTGTTCATGGGCGTCGAGGACATCCGGCGCCAGGCGCTCAACGTCTACAAGATGCGGCTGCTGGGCGCTGAAGTGATCCCCGTGGCCGAGGGACAGGGCACCCTTGCGGATGCTGTCACCGCTGCGCTCAGGCACTGGGTCGAGCGCGTGGACGACACCTTCTACGTCATCGGCTCGGCGCTCGGGCCACACCCGTACCCGCAGATGGTCCGCGACTTCCAGAGCGTGATCGGCTCGGAGATCCTCGGCCAGATGGAGGAGAAGCAGATCCCGCAGGTGGATGCGGTAATCGCGTGCATCGGCGGAGGCAGTAACGCGATCGGCACGTTCTACCCGTTCCTGCGCGATGTCCCCGCCGGGAAGCGTCCGCTGCTCATCGGGGCCGAGGCCGCCGGTCTCGGACTGGACACAGATCGGCACGGGGCCGCCCTGACGAAGGGCTCGCCCGGTGTCCTGCATGGCTTCTACAGCTACCTTCTGCAGGACGATTCGGGGAACCCCCTCGAGGCCTATTCGATCTCGGCCGGCCTGGACTACCCCGGCGTGGGTCCCGAGCACAGCTATCTGAAGGACGAAGGGCTCGTGCGGTACGAGACGGTCACGGATGCGGAGGCCCTCGAAGCGTTCGCGCTGCTCACGCGGGTGGAGGGCATCATCCCGGCGATCGAGTCGTCGCATGCGTTGGCGCTCCTGCCGCGCCTGGCGGCGGAGATCGGAAGCGACGCGACGGTGATCGTGACGGTCTCCGGCCGCGGCGACAAGGACATGGACATCGTGCGGGAGGCGGGGCTCGGTGAGTAGTGCCGGGACCGGCGGATCCCCTCGCTCGCCGTCCTCGCCGGGGGCCCCGACGCCTTCGGCGTCTACCCCGGCTGCGGAGGCGTCGCTCGAGAACCCGCCGGTCCCGGCACTCGCCGTATCCCGCCTCAGAGCCGCATTGCAGAAGGGAAGACCAGCTCTCATAACCTATGTGATGGCGGGGTATCCGGACCGTGCGACTTCGCTGGACGCGCTACGTGCGGCTGCGCGAGGGGGCGCCGATGTGATCGAGCTCGGTGTTCCGTACGGCGATCCGCTTGCAGACGGACCGGTGATCGCCGAGGCGGCCGCCGTTGCCCGAGCCGGCGAAGGCGGGTTCGGGCTGGTCCATGCGCTGCAGGTGGCGGCGGCCTTCATCCGCGATCCGGGTGTCGATCAGGCGCCTCCCGTCGTGGCGATGACCTACATGAATCCCGTGATGCGGCTCGGGCTTGCAGAGACGGCGGACCGCATGCGCGATGCAGGTGTTGCGGGTTTGATCATCCCCGACATGCCGCCCGAGGCGTCTGCCCCGTGGCGGGCCGTGTCCAAGGGGCTGGACACGGTGTTCCTGGTGGCACCCACCTCGACCGACGAGCGGCTGGCGGTGGTAGCGGCCGTCTCGGCGGGTTTCGTCTACTGCGTGAGCTCGATGGGCGTCACCGGAGAGCGCGAGTCGCTGGCGATCGGCCTGGCCGAGCAGGTGGCGCGGGTCAAGCGGCACACCGACCTACCGGTGGCCGTTGGCTTCGGGGTCGGCGACGCGGCTCAGGCGGCGCAAGTGGCCGCCATCGCGGATGGCGTGATCGTGGGAAGCGCCATCGTCAGGCGACAGTCCGATCCTGTTGCCGTCGAGTCGTTCGTGCGGGAACTGGCCGCCGCTGTACGGTCGTGATGCCCGGCGAACCTCACTTCAAGGCGTCGAGCGACGCTTTCAGCGTGTTCTCGGACACCTCTCCGATGAGCGTGTCGGCCACGGTGCCGTCGGCGTTCACGAAGACGAAGGTCGGTACGAACTGCACGCCGTAGTCCTGCGCGAGCTGGTTGCCCTCGGTGCTCGATTCGACGTTGTACATGCGGATCGCAACGTCGTCCTCGTACTGCGGCTTGAGCCCATTCACGATGGGCGCCATCTTGGTGCAGCTGGGTCAACTGGTGGTGAAGAACTCGTACATCACCGGCATCCCGTCGGGCACAGGCCGCTCATCGGCCACGAGGTCGCCGGATGATGCGGTCCCGCCGCCGTTCGCGCAGGCGGCGAACGAGGCGGAGAACACCACGACAAGAGCGATGAGAACGACACGTATCAGGGGGCGCATGGCGGCTCCTCTCGTTGACGTACACGCCAAGTGTACCCCGAACGGCGCGCATGGATGGAGCGAGGAACCGGGTGGCCCGACCATCGGCCCGCACGGGCGACAGGTGGTGCGCGCGTTCCGGGCGCGCGTCGTGGTGGTAGACTCACCGCATGCGTATCGCGCTTGCACAGATCGACGTCACCGTGGGGGATATCGAAGGCAGTCTCCAGCGGTGCCTTGACGCCGTGGCTTCGGCCGACGGCGCTGACGTCGTGCTTCTGCCCGAACTTGCGCTCACCGGCTATCCGCCTGAGGACCTCCTGGCGCGGGCCGGGTTCGTGGAGCGCTCCGAGGCGGCGCTCGAGCGGTTGGCTGCGCAGGCCATTCGGCCGTGCGTGGCAGGGTGCGTGACCCGCTCGGACAGAGGGTTGCATAATGCGGCGGCGTATCTGGCTGACGGGCAGGTGCGAGCGGTCTACCACAAGCGGCTTCTGCCCAACTACGGCGTCTTCGACGAGGAGCGCTACTTCGAGCCGGGGCAGAGCGACATCATCGTCGAGATCGCCGGCGTGAAGTGCGCACTCACGGTCTGCGAGGATATCTGGTCGTCGGCGACCGTGGAGCGTGTTGCGGCGGCGGGTGCGCAGGCGGTGCTCAACATCTCGGCGTCGCCGTTCCACCGGGGCAAGGGTTGCGAGCGCGAGGATATGCTCCGCGCCAGAGCCTCGGACAGCGGCGTATGGGTGGCGTACTGCAACCTCGTGGGAGGGCAGGACGAGCTCGTGTTCGACGGGCGGTCCATGCTGCTGTCTCCCGACGGCACCCTCGCTGCCCGCGCGGCCGCGTTCGCGGAGGACGTCGTCTCATTCGATATCGCGCCGGGCGCGATTCGTGCCGAGTCCCTCAGGTTGTCGCCCGAGGGTCCCGAGGAGGTGCACCGCGCGCTGGTTCTCGGACTCCGCGACTACTGCCGCAAGAACGGTTTCGCCGATGTGGTCCTCGGCCTCTCGGGTGGCGTGGACTCCGCGCTGGTGGCGACCGTGGCGGTCGACGCGCTCGGCGCGGATCATGTGCATGGCGTGCTGCTGCCGGGGCCGTACTCGAGCGAGGGGAGCGTGCGCGACGCGCTCGAGCTTGCCGCGAACCTCGGCATCACAACCCATACGCTGCCGATCGACACGCCTCACCGGGCCCTGCTCGACGCACTCGAGCCTGCCGCCGGGCGGTTGGAGCGCACGCTTGCCGAGGAGAACCTGCAGGCGCGCATCCGCGGCACGATGCTGATGGCGCTTTCCAACGCGAACGGCTGGCTGGTGCTGGTCACGGGCAACAAGAGCGAGCTCGCAGTGGGCTACTCCACACTCTATGGGGACATGGCGGGCGGCTATGCGCCCATCAAGGACGTTTTCAAGACGCATGTCTACGATATAGCCCGCTGGCGCAACACGGTTTCG
This sequence comes from Actinomycetota bacterium, assembly GCA_011372845.1. GTDB lineage: Bacteria > Actinomycetota > Coriobacteriia > Anaerosomatales > Anaerosomataceae > Anaerosoma. The sequence goes on along the minus strand of DSAI01000055.1, from coordinate 4,400 downwards.
CCGGCCGTCCCCGGGGCCACGCTGAGCAAGGCTCCCTCGGCAGAGCTTCGCCCCGATCAGACCGATCAGGACAGCCTCCCGCCCTACGACGTGCTCGACGCGGTGCTTCTCGGCTACATCGAGGAGGACCGCTCGGTGGACGACCTCGTCGCGTATGGCCACGATCCGGAGGTCGTGGAACGGGTGGTGCGGATGGTGGACGCCGCCGAGTACAAGCGCCGTCAGGCCGCGCCGGGGACGCGCGTCACGGCCAAGGCGTTCGGGCGCGACCGCCGCATGCCCATCACCAACGCGTACCGGGGCTGAGATGCGGGACATCGTGCTCGAATGGCTCGACCCTGGCGACCCACGGATGACCGAGGTGCACGCACTGCGCCATGAGGTGCTGTTCGCCCCGTTCGGGATCCCGCGTGACGACCGTTGGGACGACGAGGGGGCAGATCGTCTGCATATCGCGGCGTTCCGTGACGGCAAGCTCGTGGGGTACGCGAACATGCTGTTGGAACCCGACGGCACCGGCCATGTTCGGCAGGTGAGCGTGCTGCCCGAGCTCCAGGGCGGCGGCGTTGGGAGCGCGCTGATGACCGGCATCGAGGACGAGGCGCGGCGCCGCGGGATCGCCCTGCTCACACTCAACGCCCGCACGACCGCGGAGGGCTTCAACACGCGCATCGGATGGCGCACGGTGAGCGACGTCTTTCCCTTCGGCCGCACGGGTGTTCCTCACGTGCGGATGGAGAAGCGTATCGGGTGATAGCATCGAGCGCGTTTGTGGCATAACCTATGTGCGGGCGGTGTGCACCGGCACGCCGGATGCGTGCGCCCGCGATCACGTATTCACCCGATCACGAGGAGGACCATATGCCGAGCATCACGCGTGACCAGGTCAGAGTCCCGGTGGACGTGCCCGCCGAGGCGCGCGAGACCTACATCGACAACTACCTGGCGGCCACCCGGGGCACGGGGCGCCTCATGCTCTTCGCCTGCGACCAGAAGGTCGAGCATCTGAACGACGACTTCTACGGTGACGGCATCGCTCCTGAAGACGCGGAGCCCGAGCACCTCTTCCGCATCGGCGACCAGGGCATCTGCGGCGTGCTCGCCGGCCAGCGCGGGCTCATCGCGCAGTATGCAGCCGACTATCCGGATATCAACTACCTCGTGAAGATGAACTCCAAGACGCACCTGGTGAAGACCTCGGCCAAGGATCCGGCCAAGCACCAGGATGACCCGTACAGCCCGCAGCTCTACGACATCCAGGCAGTCCTCGATCTGCGCGACAACGGCGTGAACGCCGTGGGCGTGGGCTACACGATCTACCTCGGCAGCGAGTACGAGGCGAACATGATGCAGGAGGCGGGGCAGCTCATCGCCGACGCGCACTCCGTGGGTCTGCTCGTGGTGCTGTGGATCTACCCCCGCGGGAAGGCCGTCATCGATGAGAAAGACGCGCACCTGATCGCGGGCGCCGCCGGCGTGGCCGTGAGCCTGGGAGCCGACTTCGTGAAGGTCAACCCGCCCAAAGGCGACGACGAGAAGTCGTCCGCCGAGAAACTCAAGGAGGCGGCCGCGGCTGCTGGGCGCACCGGGCTCGTGTGTGCCGGTGGCTCCACCGTTGACGCCACGACATTCCTCACTCAGCTGTGGGAGCAGATCCACGTGGGTGGAGCCAGCGGCAACGCCACGGGACGCAACATCCACCAGCGTCCGCTCGACGAGGCGGTGCGGCTCACCAAAGCCATCAGCGCTATCACCCTCGGCGATTGGCCCGTGGACGACGCACTCGCGGTGTTCGAAGGCGAGAAGGAGTTCACCGTCTAGCGCAAAGGTGCCTGCGATCGAGAGCGCGGCATCGCCCCGGTGGCGGTGCCGCGCTATCATTACCACCTGTACGTTGCCGAGGGTCGTGGAGCGATATGCCGATCAACGACTGGTTCAAACAGCGCGAAGGGCGCCGGTACACGGTATCCACCGGTAGCGGCACGGAGAGTCTGCCCGATGGCGTGTGGCGGACCTGCCCCGAGTGCAAACGCACGCTTTATCAGGGAGAGGTCGAGCGCAGCCTGTCGGTCTGTCCCCACTGTGATCACCATTTCGAATTGATTGCCCGGGACAGGATCGACGCGTTGGTCGATCCGGGAAGCTTCGCGGAGATCGATGCGGGCCTGGTCTCAAGCGACCCCCTGCGCTTCTCGGCCGGCAAGCCGTACGCCTCCAGTCTGGAGCGCGCATGCCAGACCACTGGGATGGACGATGCGGCGCTCACGGGGACGGCCACAATCGACGGTCATCCGGTTGTGGTGGGCGCGCTCGACTTCAGGTTCATCGGAGCGTCCATGGGATCCGTGGTGGGCGAGCGTATCGCCCGTGCCTTCGAGCGCGCGAGAACGGAACAGCGCGGTGTCGTCATGATCGTGGCGTCAGGCGGCGCCCGCATGCAGGAGGGGATGCTCTCACTCATGCAGATGGCGCAGACGGCCGCCGCCGCCGAACGGCTGTCGCGAGCGGGGCTTCCCTACGTCTCGATGCTTGTGAACCCCACCTACGGTGGCGTCACGGCGAGCTTCGCCGTACTGGCCGACGTCATATTCGCCGAGCCGGGCGCGATGATCGGCTTCGCGGGTCCCCGGCTGGTGGAGCAGACCATACGCCGGTCGCTTCCTAAGGGGTTCCAGACCGCCGCCTCGCTCCAGTCGCACGGGATGATCGATGAGGTCGTGCCTCGCGGGGAGTCGCGTTCCCGAGTGGCCACGGTGCTCGGCTATCTGATGCCCGCCGATCGCGCCGTCCCCGCCGGAGCAGACGACACGCCCGCGCTCCTTCCCGAAGGCGGTGAGGCGTGATGGCGCGCTTCGTGATGGAGTTCGAGCGCCCGCTCGCCGACCTGGAAGAGAAGCTCGCAGCGCTCGCGAATCTCGATATCGCATCGACCCCGCAACTCGCCGCTGAGATCGCGGAGCTGGAGCGCGAGGTCGAGCGGCTCCGGGCCACGCTGTACTCCACGCTGAGCCCGTGGGAGAAGGTACAGGTGAGCCGGCACCCCGACCGGCCCAAGACCGTCGACTACGTGGCATACCTCTTCGACGATGTCGTGGAGCTCAGGGGCGACCGCCGGTTCGCAGACGACCAGGCGATGTACACGGCGCTTGCCACTCTCGGTGGCCGTCGCGTGGTGGTCATCGGGCACAACAAGGGGCACACCACCAAGGAGAACGTCGCGCGCAACTTCGGCAGCCCGCATCCGGAAGGGTTCCGCAAGGCCGAGCGTGCGATGCGGCTGGCTGACCGTTTCGGTCTGCCGATCGTGACGTTCCTGGATACTGCAGGCGCGTCACCCGGGCTCGAGGACGAGGAGCGGGGCCAGGCGTGGGCGATCGCCGACTGTCTCGCCACGCTGTCGGCCGTGCGGGTGCCTGTGGTGGTCGTGGGCATCGGCGAGGGGGGTAGCGGAGGCGCTCTCGCGATCGGTTTCGGCGATCGGCTGATCATGCTGGAGCATGCGTACTACTCCGTCATCAGCCCCGAGATGTGTGCGCTGATCCTGCACAAGGACGCGGCGCGGGCGCCCGAGTCGGCGGCGGCTTTGGCCCTCACTGCCGAGGACCTGCTCAGGATGGGTATCGCCGACGAGGTGGTTCCCGAGCCGCTTGGTGGCGCACACCGGGAGCCGGAGACCGTGGCCGGTGAGGTGGGTGTCCGAATCGCCACCGCGCTCGACGCGTTGAGCGAGGAGGACTCCGACGGGCTGCTGGAACGCCGTTACGAGCGGCTCCGCGCCATCGGGGAGTACAACGAGACCGACTGAACGGCCGAAAAAGCCAGGACCGATGGGGGCGTGATCGTGTGAACGATGAGACCGGCATCAAGCGGGTAGGCATGCTCTTCAGCGGAGGTCCTGCTCCGGCCGCCAACGCCGTGATCTCCGCAGCCGCGCTGTCGTTCCTCAACAGCGGCATCGAGGTGCTCGGCTTCTATGACGGGTACGAGAACCTGGAGAACTACTCGGAGGACCGGCTACTCGTGGAGGGGCAGCACTTCATCCGTCTGAGCCGCAACGACGTCTCGGGCATCCGCAACCGCAAGGACATCATCCTGCGCACCTCGCGGGCCAACCCCGGCAAGCCCGTGGGCCAGAAGAACGACCTGGCCGACCACCGGCGCAACCAGAAGCTGCGCAACGTCTACGCCGCGCTCGAGGCATATGACGTGGACGCGCTCGTGTCGATAGGCGGGGACGACACCCTCAAGACGGCCAACTACCTCAAGGAACTGCAGAACGTGGTCGGCGGGCTGCGGCCCATCCGCATCGTCCACCTTCCCAAGACCATCGACAACGACTACTACGGCATCGACTGGACCTTCGGGTTCTTCTCGGCTGCGCACTTCGCCGCCGCCGAGAT
>DSAI01000198.1 GCA_011372845.1 Actinomycetota bacterium | reverse complement strand
TCGCGTGTCACGCGGGCCGTGGTTCCGACGGGCCGGTGCACAACCATCCGGTGGAGACTACGTACGTCTATGACGCGCTCCCCGTGCTCGACGCCGTGGACGTGTTCACCTCGAACACGGTGATCGACGGCCTCGGCAGGACGACTTCGGTTGCGCCGTCACTGCATGGGAGCGCCGTGTTCGACCTCGGCAACAGGGGCTATTTGATGCCGTATCCGCGCACGACCGGGGAGGGCGGGCAGGACGGCCACTATCCGATCTGCCAGCAGTGCCACGAGGACAGCCGCTACGTAGGCGATCTCGCGGCCGACGGCTCGGCGCGGGCCGAGCCGTTCGTCGTGGAGTATGGCGACGGGGTGGTGTGGGACTGGGCGCGTTCGGAATGGGCGACCGCCACTGCGGACAATCCCATGTTCCAGAACTTCCCGCACGAGACCGAGAACAGCCGCTTGCTCGTTGAGGAGTACGACGACCTCTGCCTCAATTGCCATCCGATGTCGCAGCTGCCGTAGCACGCGACTTCCGCGTGAAGGCCTACTCCGTCTTCTCCCTGAAAAGCTCAGCGATACCGCCGATGCTGCCCATGATCCCCGAGACCTCCATCGGCAGGAACACCTTGTTGGCGGGACCGTCGGCGATGGCCTTGAGCGCCTCCAGGTAGCGGATGGCGATGAGGTCGTTGCTGGGATCGCCTTCGTGGATGGCGCCGAACACGCTCTTGATGGCGAGCGCCTCACCTTCTGCCACCGTGAGTTTCTGGAACTTGTCGGCCTCGGCCACGCGCTTGATCGCTTCCGCCTGACCCTCGGCCTCGAGAATCGCCGACTGCTTGGAGCCCTCTGCGCGGGTGATCGCGGCCTGCTTGTCTCCGTCGGCCTCGAGGATGACGGCGCGGCGGGTGCGCTCGGCCTTCATCTGGCGGTGCATCGCCTCGGTCACGTCCACCGGAGGCTCGATGCGCTGCAGCTCCACTCGTACGATACGCACGCCCCACTTGTCGGTGGCGTCGTCGAGGATCTGCCGCAGCGCGGCGTTTATCTGCTCGCGGCTGGTGAGCGACTCGTCGAGCTGCATCTCGCCGATCACGTTACGCAGGTTGGTCTGCGCGAGCTTGGTGGCCGCGAGGTAGAAGTTGGCCACGTTGTAGACGAGCTTCACGGGGTCGGTGGCTTCGTAGTAGACCACGGCGTCCACGGTCACCACCACGTTGTCCTTGGTGATGACTTCCTGCGGAGGGACATCCACGACGTTCTCGCGCATGTCCACCTTGGTCATCTTGTCGATGACCGGCACGATGATGGTGAGTCCCGAGTCGGCCGTGCGCTGGTACTTGCCGAGCCGCTCGATCAGGCCCTTCTCGTACGGACGCACGATGCGGATGCCGGCGATCGCCCATATGAACAGCACCAAGAGGACGATCAGGCCGAAGAAGATGACGAATGCGGTAGCGCCTTCCATTGCTACTCCTCTGTCTCAGCGGTCTCATGTGCCGGGCGTACGACCAGGTGCGTTCCGGAGACGCGTTCCACGACCACGTGTGCTCCAACCACGAGGGTCTGGTTCCGGGTCGAGTCGGCACGCCACTCCTCGCGCTCGATGCGCACGCGGCCCGTGCCGTCCCTGGGCTCTACCGTCTCGATGACCACGCCCTCCTTGCCGATGAGGCGGTCCACACCCACCTTCTCGGGCGGCTCGTGGGTGATTCTGTCGGCAAAGCGCCGCAGACTCAGCAGGAGCACGGCGGACAGGACGAGGAAGACGCCCCACTGCCAACCGATCGAGGCGCCGATGAGCGCGAGTACAGCGGCCGCGGCGGCGCCCAGCCCGAAGGGCAGAAGGAAGAACCCGGCGGTGAAGATCTCGCCGACGATCAGCACGGCCGCAAGCGCGGCCCAGATCCAGAACCACACGTCCATGCGACTCCTCCTTGTCAGAGGTACTTACACAAGAGTACCCGAGAGCAGGCAAGAACGAACCGCCCGCAGGCTGGCCACGGGCGGTTCGTCATGCGGATGCGCCTGTGCTCTAGTTGGCGGTCTCGCTTACGTCGTCGCCGAGAGGGGAGAGGCCGCGCGACGTGGCCACCTGCTCCAGCGGGACCATGATCACCTCTTCGACCTCGGGGACGGCGATCACCGTGGTCTGCTTCTCGAAGGTCACCGGGATATACCCGTTGCACTTCTTGCAGGTGTGCAGCCGATGACCCGGGTCGTGCTCGTCGAAGAGGTACTCCAGCTTGTCATGCGACCTGTGTCCGCAGCGGGCGCAGCGCACCCGCGCATACTCCCACTCGGTGCGGCATGTGGGGCAGCTGAGCCACCTGCGGCCACCCTGGAGCTCACCTTCGTCACGCACCACGCCCGAGGCCGCGGGAGTGCCGCACGCGGGGCAGAGGCCGGAGTCGTACTGCAGCCAGTCGAAATCGCCGGCGGCCTTCACCGCATCTGCGGCAGGCTGGCGGAGGAACGGCGTGGCTGCCTCGGACAGAACGAAGAACACCAGCGGTTCGTTGAGACGGTCGTCATCCACCTCGGCCATCACGCCGCTCACGAAGGCGTCGAAGCCGGAGAGCATCGAATCGAGGCCCTCCTGTGAGATCGCGCCCGCGAGATCCGCCTCTGTGAGGGCTGCGCTCTGCTCTTCAGGGAGCCCTGCGCGCTTGGCCATGAGTCCTGCGATGCGCCGTACGGCGGCACGATAGGGTTCCAGCGGGATGGTGGGTGCAACAAGAGAGAAGAGTGTGCGTGTCTTGCGGAGCGCGCTGACGGTGTCCTCGGTTGATGCTGGCGCGTACTCGACCGCGTCTGCGGCGATCTCGTCCTGGGCGGCCCACAGTGCTTCGAAGAATCCCAGTTGCTGCTTGAAGTCGGGTCGTGCGGCGACGTAGTGCTCGATCGCCTTGCTGCGTGCGGCGTTGGTCATAGTACCTCCAATGGCTTCTGTTGGGTCCCTTACCCTGGCCGGTACCACCCTGGTGAAGCCGAGTCGCACGTGCCAGATGCGGGTCCAGGGGGTTACAATGAGAAACAGGCCAACCAGGCCATTTTACACCTTGGCAGGGGGTGATGGGGCATGAGGGCGAAGTCGGTCGTTCTCATCGTCGCCGTCGCTGTGACCGCCGTACTGGCGATCGGCGGTTGTAGCGCGGGAGAGAGCGGATCGGGCAGTGCCGACAACGGCGATGTCGGCGAGCAGAACGGGCTGGAAGTGGGCACGGTGGCGCCCGACTTCCGTCTCAAGAACCAGGAGCAGTCCACCGTCGCGCTGTCTGACTACAAGGGCGTGAAGAACGTGATCCTCGTGTTCTATCCCGCCGATTTCACTCCTGTTTGAGAAGGGGAGCTGTCCGGGTACCGAGACAACTACGAGTACTTCCAGGAGCGCGACACAGAGGTCCTCGGCATCAGCGCTGACGGATGGGCCTCGCACGCCGAATTCCGCAAGCAGCTGGAGCTCCCATTCGATCTCCTGTCCGACTGGGACAGGACGGTCATGCCGGCATACGGCGCGTTCAGCCCCCGCACCAAGATCGCGAATCGCTGGAGCTTCCTGATCGACAAGGAGGGTGTCATACGCTTCACGCAGCACACGGGCCTCAACGAGCCGCGTGATGTGGAGGCGATGAAGGTCGAGGTCGACGAACTGTATCAAGAGCAGTCGGGCGAGTAGCCAGGGCCGGAGAAGGCACGGTAAGGGGACGCCGCGCGCTGCGCGGCATGATGGGAGGGTGTCATGAGGCGATCGGTATCTGTTGTGCTAGCGTTGGCCCTGTCCGCGATGCTGGTGCTGGGACTCGCCGGGTGTGACGGGTCGGGGACCGAGGCGGAGGAGAAGGCGCCGCTGCACTTCATCCAGTTCTTCGATCCGGACTGTCCGTTCTGCCAGGCGATGGAGCCCACGGTGGACAGTCTGCGCGCCGAGTACGAACCGCGGATTCAGGAGTTCGAGATCGTGGACGCCTCCACGCCGGAAGGCCGTGCGAAGGCCGATGAGTTCGGCGTGTTCATCACTCCGACGTTCGTGTTGCTCGATGGTGAGGGCAACGAGCTCGACCGTGTCGCAGGCGCAGCCACCGAGGAGAACATGGTGACCTTCATCGAGCGTGGCATCGCCGACGTCACCGGCGAATCGGCGGGTCCCCGCGAGGAGATCCCCACGACGGGCGGCACCGAGGCCGAATAGCACGCGTGTCGCTCCCCGAAAGGGGGCGTAGCGAGAGGGCCGGATCCCCGTCGGGATCCGGCCCTCTCGTCGTGCCGGGCGAACGTTGTGGAGGTTACTACTCCACGATCACATTGTCGCCCTTCTTGAGCTCGTCCTTGGCCCAGTGGCCCCAGTGGTACAGAGCATCCGATTCGGTCACGCGACCGTTGCCGAACATCAGCTTGCCGGAACCCTTGTACGGCTGGAAGATGCCAGCGCCCAGGTAGATGTGCGCGAGCATGATGATCCCGATGAGGATCATGAGGCCGGAGTGCAGCGCGAGGCTCCACTGGAACAGCCCGCTGGTGGGGCCGCCGAAGAACTCTGGCCACCACAGCACCACACCGGTGAGGGCTATGAAGACGGAGGCGAAGATCAGCACGCCGTCGACAGCACCCTGGCCCGACTTGTTGATCTTCTGCGGCGGCATATGCTGCTTCGCGCCGAAGAGCAAGTACGGGAAGAACTTCTTCATGAACTCCTTGTCGTCAGCATCCCACTTGAAGAACAGGCTCTTCCACAGGTGGACGAAGCCCTTGGGGCTGATGATCATGGATGCGATCGGAGCCACGATGAAGATCACGGCCATCACACGATGGACCATACGCGCGCCCTGGACCGTAGCCGTGCCAACGGCCGCCGCCACGGACGGAATGAAGAGGATCAGTCCGGTCGCGAACAGCGACAAGCAGGCGATGGTGTGGATCCAGTGAAGGCCGCGTGCGAACGCGCTATGCCTTTGGATGTACCTCACTATTCCACCTCCTTGACGGACACGGTGTCGGTCGCCTCATCGTACGAGTACTCGCCACGTTTGTAGTCGCGAGCCATGAAGTACGAGAAGCCGAGGCCGAGCACGGTCGCGCCGGCGCCGATGGCGCCGAGCGGCTTCAGGAACTGCCAGAATTCGGTAAGACCGATCTTCGGGTCGCGGATGAGGCCGTGGGCCTCGAGACCCCGGTGAGCCACCACGATGGTGTGGAGACCGCCGAGCTCGTTCTCGCCGTAGATCTCAGCCTTGTTGAATCCAGCTGCCTTGAGTTCGCTCACACGCTCCCTGGCCAGACCCAGCATCTCCGCACGATCGCCGAACTGCAGGGCGTCGGTGGGGCAGGTGCTCACGCATGCGGGCTCGCGTCCGGCCGAGGTGCGGTCGAAGCACTGCCAGCACTTGAAGGTCTTGTTCTTGGCCTCGTCCCAGCGCGGGACATCGAACGGGCAGGACGCCACGCAGTAGCGGCATCCGATGCACTTATCCTGATCGATCACGACCGCGCCGTTGTCCTTGTGGGAGATGGCGCCCACGGGGCAGGCCATCTCACACGCGGCATCCGTGCAGTGGAAGCACGAGTTGCGCATGAAGTTCCAGTCGATCCCGATCTCTTTGTCTTCCTCGCTGAAGTTGATGATCAGCCAGGTGTTCGAACTGAGGTCTCTCGGAGACTGGAAGCTCTCCGTGTACTCGAACAACTCACTCGACAGTGGAGAAGGAAGCTGGTTCCACTGCTTGCACGCCACCTGGCAACCCTTGCAGGCGGTGCACTTGGAGCTGTCGTACATGATTGCCGTCTCAGCCATTTATCACACCTCCTGCTTCCGGATATCGACCAGGAACGACTTGTACTCGGGGATCCAGGTGTTGGCATCACCGACGTTCACGGTCAGGTCGTTGGCCATACCACCCACGGAGCAAGTGGAGCCGTAGCCCCAGTGCCACGGAGCGGCGATCTGGTGGATCTTCTTGCCTGCCACGTCGAGCGACTTGATGCGGTTGGTGACCATGGCGAAGGCCGTGATCGCGCCGCGGTTGTTCTGGATGACCACGTTATCGCCGGAGACGATGCCCTTCTCCTCGGCGAGCTCCTTGGAGAGCTCGACGAACATCTTGGGCATGGCCTCGACGAGCCACGGCAGGTTGCGGGTGAGACCGCCGGTCTGCCAGTGCTCCGTGAGACGGAAGGTGGTCATGACGATCGGGAAGTCCTCGTACGTGCCGCGCGTCTTCGCAGCCGACTCGACCACCACTGCGGCCGGGTTGAACTGCGTGCTCGACATCTGGTTCTCCACCGGCGACTCGAAAGGCTCGTAGTGCTCCGGGAAGGGACCATCGGCGTTGCCCGAGGCGAAGAACCGGCTGACACCCTCGGCGTTCATCATGAACGCGGTGGTGTTGGGCGGGATCGCCTGGTTGGTGCCGTCAGGCAGCACCTTGTTCCAGCCGAAGTCGGGCACGTCGTTGCGGAGCCACTTCTCGCCGTCCCACGCAACGATGACCTTGTCCTCGTTGTAGGGCTTGCCGGAGGGATCCGCTGATGCGCGGTTGTAGATGATGCGGCGGTTGACAGGCCATGCGAACGACCAACCGAGGTAGGAGCCGATCGGCTTCTCCAGGCCATCGCCCGGGTTGTCGGTGTTGTCGCGCGCGCCGGTGGGCTGGGTGGACGGATCTTCCCAGCTGTCCTCCACGTTGTAGTAGCCGCTGTAGATCCAGTTACCGCATGCGGTGGTGCCGTCGGCGCCGAGCTTGGTGAAGTTCGCCACCAGCATCTTGTCCGCCACGGTGTAGCCGTTGATCGCGCGGGCCACCTTGCGGACGTCGGCGTGACCGTCTGCATCCAGGTAGTCCCAGTTGAGCTTGGTGATCTGCTCGGGGTTCGCGCCACCCTCGGCCTCGTAGAGCTCCTTGAGCTTGAGATAGATCTCGCTTGCAATCTCGAGGTCGTCCTTGGCCTCTCCGGGAGGCTCGACGGCCTTGTAGCGCCACTGTATCCAGCGACCCGAGTTCGCGACCTCGCCCGACTTCTCATAGTGGCAGGCGGCGGGAAGCATGAAGACCTCGGTGTCGATCGTGGTGGGATCGACGTTGGCCTTCTCGTGCCAGAAGATGGCGGTCTCGGTCTCCCAGAGGTCGATTGAAACCATCCACTTCAGCTTCTCCATGGCCCTACGCTCCTGAGAGCAGTTCGGGCCACCAACGGCCGGGTTCTGACCCCAGAGGAACAGACCCTCCATCTTGCCGGCTTCCATGTGCTCGAACATCGCGATATGGCTGTGGTTGGTGCCGTCAAACTTGGGCAGCATGTCATACGCGTAGTCGTTCTCGAGCGTGGCGTAGTCGCCGTAGATCTCCTTCAGGTAGCTCACGATGAACTTGGGCCGGTTGGTCCAGTAGCCGTTGGGCACCGTGGTCTTCTCGAGGTACGCGGCCAGCGTGGGATGATCCGCAGCCTTCGGCGTGGGGTTGTAGCCGGGGATGATGTGGAACAGCATCGCCATGTCGGTCGAACCCTGAACGTTCGACTCGCCACGGAGGGCGTTCACGCCACCGCCGCAGATACCCATGTTGCCGAGCAGGAGCTGCAAGATCGCCATCGAGCGCACGTTCTGGGAGCCGTAGGTGTGCTGCGTCTGCCCCATCGCGTACATGATCGTGCCGGCCTTGCCGGGCTGACCGGTGCTGCCGTAGAGGTCCCACACCTGGAGCATGACATCTTGCGGCATGCCGGTGATCGAAGAGACGAGCTCCGGCGTATAGCGGGAGAAGTGCTTCTTCATGAGCTGCCAGACGCAGCGCGGATCCTGGAGCGTGGGGTCGGTCTTCGCCTTCTTGTAGACGGGCGGAGCGAAAGCCGGCGTGCCCGGCTTGTTGACCCATGAGTACGCGCCTGTCTCCGACGTGTCCCACGGCACTTCCTCGTCCACCTCGTAAGCCCACGCGGTGGCGTCGTACTTGCGCTTGGAGTCGTCGTAGCCCGAGAAAAGACCGTCTTCGAAGGAGAACGAGTCCTTCACGATGTAGGACGCGTTCGTGTAGTTCTTGACGTACTCCTCGTGGTACAGACCGTTCTCCATGATGTAGTTGAAGAAGCCGCCGTAGAAGGCGATGTCGGTGCCGGTACGAATCGGGGCATAAAGATCGGCGATCGCGGCGGTCCTGCTGAAGCGCGGGTCGACGACGATCAGCTTGCCACCGGCGTTCTTCGCTTCCTGTACCCACTTCATGGAGACCGGGTGGTTCTCTGCGGCGTTACTGCCGTTGACCATCACGACGTCAGAGTTCTTGAGGTCCACCCAGTGGTTCGTCATGGCACCGCGCCCGAATGATTGGCCCAAACCTTGGACCGTGGCGCTGTGTCATATACGGGCCTGGTGTTCGATCCACGTCACGCCGAGCGCGCGCGCGAGTTTCTGCACCACGTAGCCCTCTTCGCCGTCAAGCGCCGCGCCGCCGAGGTTACCGATGGCTTCGCACCGGTTGACGGTCACGCCGTTCTCATCGACGGCGGTGTAGTTCGCGTCACGGGTCGCCTTGACGCGCTTCGCGATCTCCGTGATCGCCCAATCCCACTCGACCTCTTCCCACTCGGTCGCCTTAGGTGCGCGGTACTTCACCTTGGTGACGCGAGCCGGGTTGAGCATGAGCTCACCGGTCTCGGGATCGTAGACGTTGCGGATGTTGAACTGGGCATTGCCCTTTGAACACAACGCGCCTCTGTTGATGGGGTGGTCCGGGTCGCCCTCAAGGTTGATGAGCTCGCCATCCTTGACGGACAGGACCATCCCGCAGCCGACACCGCAGTAGCAGCAGATCGATGTCGACTCCGTGGCTCCGGCGATACGCATCTCCGGAACCTCATCAGCAGCGAACGCGTTCGAGGGGCCGAACAGCTCGGCCAGCGCACCGGCGGCGAATGACGCACCGGTGAGCTTGAAGAATCCTCGCCTCGAAAGGTTCACGCTTTCCCTCCCTACTTCACGTCTGTGATCGGATTCGAATGTGTTGAACCACGTTGGAGCGTTCTCGCTGCACCTCCTTCCTCGCTCGCATCACGCTTCCCAGAAGGCCCCCCTGGGCCCCGGGCTGCATGGGTCTGCGTGCAGACCCCCGTCATGACAAGGTCTCGTGGTAAGAGAGAACGTGGCGGCCGGGTGTCCGCCGGACAGTGCACGACAAAAAAAGCCACGGGCAGCCGCCTATGCGGCGCGACCGTGACGCTCGTCGTGCACTGTCCTGTTCGATGCGCAGAGTATGCCGACTCTCACGCTACCCCCTTACCAGGAGCAGAGCGTATCACATGTGTAACAGAAGTTGCAAAGTGTCTGCGCTACAGAATACCCCCAATCCACGCTATTCGTTCCAGATACGGGGAACCCTTCAATATTCGAACCGTGCCACATCTTATGCATCATTATCCGGGCTTACGAATCATGCCCGGTGACTGGTCATAGTGCGGCGTCTCCCGAGCGACTGTGGCGCTTATCGTCCTGGCACTCTACCCTGGTCCTATGACGACGATCATCGATATCGCCCGCGCCAGCGTCGACCGTCACGAGATGCTCGACGACGGCTGCGTCGTACTGGCCATGGTCAGCGGGGGAGCCGACTCGGTTGCACTCCTGCGCCTTCTGGTCGCAGGTGAGCTGGGTCCGGTCTCGGCGCTCTCGGTGCTGCACGTGAACCATGGCCTCCGTGGAGCGGAGTCCGACACCGATGAGGCCTGGGTGCGCGCTCTGTGTGCGCGGCTGGGCGTGGAGTGCACGGTGGTGCGCCACGATGTTGGCGGATACGCGGAGGCCGACGGGCTCAATCTGGAGGACGCCGGGCGGCGCATCCGCTACCGGTTCGCCGAGAGCGAGCTCGACGCACGCTGCGACGCCATGGGGGTGCCGCGGACGGACGGGCGGATCGCGGTGGCGCACACCGCGGACGATCGGATCGAGACCTTCCTTGCCCGGCTCGTATCGGGGGCGGGGATGGGCGGCCTGAGTTCCATCGCCCCGGTTCGCGGGCGCGTGGTCCGTCCGCTCATCGATGCGCGCCGGACCGACGTGACCGGATACCTCGCGTCGCTCGGCCAGGAGTGGCGCGAGGACGCCACCAACGCCGACACGAGCCGCGAGCGTTCGTGGGTCCGGCACGAGCTGCTTCCGGTGATGGAGGAACGCAATCCCGGGTTCGCCCGCTCGGCCTTGCGCACGATGACCGTGCTTGCCGATGAGGACGCGCTCCTGGCCGAGATGGCCGACGCGTTCGCCCGCGACTTCACCCGGGTCGAACATGGCGTGCTGGTGATTGACCGCGCGCCCGTGCAGACGCTCTCGCGGCCGATGGCGCGACGTACCGTGCGGGCGGCGGTGCTCGCGGCCTTTCCGGGAGCATCACGTCTGGAGTTCGAGCATTCAGAGGCCCTGGTGGACGGGATCGGCGACCCGGGCTTCGCCCGCGATCTGCCGTTCGGTCTGCGGGCGGAGGTCGAGTACGATACACTTAGAATTTCTCGCAAGGACTCTGATGTCCCCGTTCTGGTACCGGGCTTGCTCCACTGCCCGGATAGGCTCGATATGGGCCCGGCGGGCAGGCTGGAATGCACTCAAGGTGAGGCGGGTGCGCACGTCACCGGGCCCGACCAGGTTTCCATCGACGCCGATGCGGTCGTCTGGCCGCTTGTCGTCGACGTGCCGCGCGAAGGCGATCGCATGCGCCTACTCGGCATGCGGGGCACGAAGAAGGTCTCGGACATCATGGTGGATGCCAAGGTGCCGAGGCGTCTGCGGCAAGCGACGCCGGTGGTGAGAAGCGCAGGAGAGATCGTGTGGTTGGCGGGCGTGAGGCTGGCCGACCAGTGCCGGGTGACGCCGGAGACGCGCCGCGTGGCCGATATCGTGTGGCGGCGGCCATCTTCGGGTAGTGACGGTCCGACAGCGTGACGGGGAGTGAGCATGAGCATCCACGACGACATCGATCGCGTGATCATCGCCGAAGAGGAGATCACGCGGCGGGTGGCCGAGCTCGGGCAGGAGATCTCGGAGCGGTATGCCGGGAGTGAACGTCCGCTGTTGCTCGTGGCCGTGCTACGGGGCGCGTCGCTGTTCGTGGCCGATCTGGCCCGCGCGATCGAGGGTCCGGTGGAGCTGGACTTCATGGCCGTCTCCAGTTACGGATCCACGACCAAGTCGTCGGGCGTGGTGCGGATCCTGAAAGACCTCGACGAGGACATCGAGGGGCGCGAGGTGCTCGTGGTCGAGGACATCCTCGACACCGGTCTTACTCTCAAGTACCTCTTGCG
The DNA here is from genome assembly GCA_011372845.1 of Actinomycetota bacterium. Lineage (GTDB taxonomy): Bacteria > Actinomycetota > Coriobacteriia > Anaerosomatales > Anaerosomataceae > Anaerosoma. The sequence goes on along the minus strand of DSAI01000198.1, from coordinate 1,517 downwards.
CAACCTCGCATCCCGCAAGCCCAAGAGCCTCGAGGTGGTCACACTGCTTGAGAAGGAAGACAAGCAGCAGGTGCCCATCGAGTGCGCTTACGTTGGATTCACCGTACCTGACGAGTTCGTGGTGGGGTACGGTCTGGATTATGCCGAGCGGTATAGGAACCTTCCGTATATCGGGGTACTGAAACATGAGATCTACGCCGACTGACAGCGGACAAGGAGTCGTTACGCGTGAACCGTAATCTCAGGACGGCCCTGCTCTATCTGTTCTTCATCGTGCTCGGTCTGCTGTTCCTCGCGAACACGCTGCAGCCCGCGGGTGTGACCGACGAGTTGAGCTACTCGGAGTTCACCACCGCGCTGAAGGCTGGACGTGTGGTGAGCGCCGAGGTCTTCGCGCGCAGCCAGGAGATCGAAGGGGAGTACTATCCCGACGACGACGCGCTCGCACAGGGCGAGCGCAAGATGTTCGTCACCAACTACCTGGACGGCGCCGCGCTCACGGAGGATCTCAAGCGATACGAGCCGAACGAGGGCTACACGGTCAACATGCAAGACAACCAGATCTGGTTGAGCCTGCTCACCTCGTTCGTCCCGATCGTGATCATCGTGATCGTGATGTTCTGGCTCATCAACCAGATGCAGGGCGGCAACTCCAAGGTGATGTCGTTCGGGAAGAGCCGGGCGAAGCGCATCACGCGTGATCAGCCGCGCATCACGTTCAAGGACGTGGCGGGCGTGGACGAGGCGGTGGAGGAGCTCGAGGAGATCAAGGAGTTCCTCAGCAACCCCGGCAAGTTCCAGGCTCTCGGCGCGAAGATCCCCAAGGGTGTGCTGCTGGTAGGCCCTCCGGGTACCGGTAAGACGCTCCTGGCGCGCGCCGTGGCCGGTGAGGCCGGCGTGCCATTCTTCACGATCTCGGGCTCCGATTTCGTGGAGATGTTCGTGGGCGTTGGCGCGAGCCGCGTGCGCGACCTGTTCGAGCAGGCGAAGGCCGCCAGCCCATGTATCGTCTTCATAGACGAGCTCGACGCCGTGGGACGCATGCGTGGCGCCGGTCTCGGCGGTGGGCACGACGAGCGCGAGCAGACGCTGAACCAGCTGCTCGTGGAGATGGACGGCTTCGACATCAAGGACAACGTTATCATCATGGCGGCGACCAACCGCCCGGACGTGCTTGATGCGGCGCTGCTGCGCCCCGGTCGTTTCGACCGGCAGATCATGGTCGACCGTCCCGACCTCAAGGGCCGGTACGAGATCCTCAAGATCCACTCCCGGGGCAAGCCGCTCGGTGACGACATCGACCTCGAGGTTCTGGCCCGACGTACGCCCGGATTCACCGGCGCCGACCTGGCCAACCTGGTGAACGAGGCGGCGCTGCTGGCCGCGCGTCACGGCAAGAAGGCCATCGACATGGTGGAGCTCGAGGACGCGATCGAGCGGGTCATCGCCGGCCCGGAGCGCAAGAGCCGCATCATCTCCGACAAGGAGAAGCGGGTCATCGCCTACCACGAGTCAGG
>DSAI01000108.1 GCA_011372845.1 Actinomycetota bacterium | reverse complement strand
GGTCGAGGCGGAAGCCGATATCCTCGCACTGCAGGAAGAGGCGGAGACCGACGCCGCCGTAGTGGAGGAAGAGGCGGAGGCCGAGATGTCGCCGGACGATGATGCCCCTGCCACGGAAGGGGGCGCATCGCTTGCGGATGCGCTTAAGCGTGCGACATCGTCCCTGGAGGAGTCGGGGATCAGGGCGCCGGACTCCATTGGGACTCACGAGGACGACGAGCAGAAAGCGCAAGATCCACTTGCGCAGGAGGACGAGGATGTGGGTGCGGAAGAGGAAGCCGACGAGCGGGACGAGTCCGAGATCGCCGCTCAGACATACATCGCCCCGGAACTTCGCGACCTTCCCGTGGCAACGGCTGTCGCGGAGCCGATGAGCAGCGCTATCGAAGCGGACGAAGCGCCACTGGCGCCCTCATCCGACGGCGGGTCCGGAGGAGGCGGAGAACCCGCATCCCCCGAGAGCCCCTCGGAGTGGCCGTGGGCCAACGTCGAGGCTTATGAGCTCGAAGAGGAGGAGGCGCGCGATTTCGAGGTGCAGGCCGCGCCCGAGGACGGGGACACGCTCATCGCGGGCGCGCCGCCGATGGGTGAAGACGCCTACCTGCCCAAACCTGTCATCCTTGGCGACTACGGCGATACGGGCAGTGATGACGTGTCAGCGGCGTTCGAAGAGCCGCCCGCTGCAGTCGAGGGCGCGGGCGACGATGGTGCGTCCTCGCTGGAGCCGGGCTACGAGGCATCGGGTTCTCTCGACATGAGCGCGTACACGTGCAGCGACTGTGTCTACTCGAACACGTGTCCAAAGGTCGGGGAGGTCACACCTGCTGAGTGTGGCACCTTCCAATGGAGGTCATCCTGACCACAATGACTAGGTGACAGATGCGGCCCGTCTACCATATAGTGTAGATGGGCCGCTTGCCATCTGGAGGGCGTATGTCTGGGGAAGACCGTTCGACGTATCCGTTCAGTGCGATAGTCGGACAGGATCCGCTCAAGACCGCACTGCTCATCAATGCGGTGGAGCCCCGGGTCGGCGGCGTCCTCATCCGTGGACAGAAGGGGACCGCCAAGTCCACTGCCGTGCGTGGCCTTCGTTCCGTCCTTCCTGAGATCGAGGTCGTGGACGACTGTCGTTTCGGGTGCCACCCCCGTCTTGTGGATCTGCAGTGCGACGAGTGCCGTGAGCGCCGCAAAGAGGGGGCGTTGCCGGTGGCGCATCGGCGTCCTCTCCTGGTGGACCTGCCGGTGTCGGCCACTGAGGATCGCGTGGTGGGCACGATCGATCTCGAGCAGGCGCTGAAGCATGGTGAACGGAGGTTCGAGCCGGGGCTCCTGGCGTATGCCAACCGTGGCATCCTCTATGTGGACGAAGTGAACCTCCTGGACGATCATCTCGTGGACACGCTCCTGGACTCCGCGGCGATGGGTGTGAACGTCGTGGAGCGCGAAGGCGTCCGCTATCAGCATCCGGCTCGCTTCGTGCTCGTGGGTACGATGAACCCGGAGGAGGGGGAGATCCGTCCGCAGCTGCTCGACCGTTTCGGTCTGTGCGTCGACATCGAGGGTATCGCCGAGCCTGCCGAGCGCGTTGAGATCCTCAAGCGCCGTCGCGCGTTCGAGGACGATCCTGCCGGCTTCGCCCGGACATGGTCTCCGGCGCAGAAGGCTTTGGAAGAGCGCATTCGTTCTGCTATCCAGACGATCCCCGACGTCGAGCTCGACGATGATCTGCTCTTCCTGATCGCGTCGGTGTGCGCCGCGATCGGGGTCGACGGGCATCGTGCCGACCTGGTGATGGGACGGGCCGCTGTCGCATATGCCGTCCTTGACGGCCGCCGTGAGGTCACTGCCGCAGACGTACGTTCCGTCGCGCCGATGGTTCTTGCGCACCGTATGCGCAAGAACCCCTTTGAGGAACACGGTTTCAACGAGGAGCGCCTGCAGGAGTTGCTGCTCTCAGCCCCCGGCAACGCTGGCTGTTCGGAGACGAGCGACGAGTCTGGCGCGGATCAGAGCGACGGCCACGGAGCGCTGGTAGAGGTCACACGGGAGTCCGGTGCGCCGGAGGCGATACGGGAGGAGCGTGTGTCCGCCGAGCTTGTGGCCGGGATGGACAGCGTGCGGCGCTCTCACGGGGGACGGCGGCAGGAGACCACCACGGACGACCGATCCGGACGGTATGTCAGGGCCGAGGTCGCCCGCCCCGGGCGTCCGGTGGATCTTGCGTTGGATGCCACGATTCGGGCAGCTGCGCCGTATCAGGCTGGCCGAGAGAGTGACATGGCGGTGGCGATCGAGCCGCAAGACCTGCGTTCGAAGGTCCGGAAGCGGCGCGTCGGCGCCTCGATCGTGTTCTGTGTGGATGCGAGCGGTTCGATGGGTGCCACCAACAGGATGGAAGCCGCGAAGGCGGCGGTGCTCGACCTGCTCGTGGACGCCTACCAACGTCGTGACCGGGTGGGTCTCGTGGCGTTCCGGGGCGAGTCCGCGCAGGTGGTTCTGCAGCCCACTGCGAGCGTCGAGCTCGCCCAGCTGAAGTTGCGCACGCTCCCCACGGGCGGCGCCACTCCGATCGCTCACGGGATCCTCACGTCGCTCGACGTCCTCGCGGCCGAGATCCGACGGGACGACAGCATCGTTCCGTGGCTCGTGCTGCTCACGGATGGGCGCGCGAACGTGGGTATCGGTGCGGGTCTCGGAAGCGACGACGCGCGTCAGGCGGCCGCACGACTCAAGGACACGCCCATACACACGCTCGTGATCGACACGTCGGGTCCGGGTAGCGGCCTCGGCGCACGGGAGTTGGCGCGGGTCGCGGGGGGCGAGTACGTACGGCTGGGACAGCCCGAGGGCGATGCCGTGGCCGGCGCGGTGCGTCAGCGGATGAGCGCGTAGGCCCTGACGGGTCCATGGACACTGCTGGGCCGTCTCTTCGTGCAGGGTGCGGGGGTGTGGGAGCGGATCTGTAAGCCGGATCCTGTCGTGTGCGACCATCTATCTGGGACCGTCGTCGCCGACGGCCTCGAGCGGGCGTACCCGAGCGATGGCCGGGCCAGCCGTGACCGCTCCTATTCGCCCTTGCTCCGGGTGGGGTTTGCCAAGCCGCCACGTTGCCGTGACGCTGGTGCGCTCTTACCGCACCGTTTCAGCTCTCCTCGGGGCCATGCCCCGGGGGTCTTCTTTTCTGTGGCACTTTCCGTCGCGTCGCCGCGCCCTGCCGTTAGCAGGCACCCTGCCCTGCGGAGTCCGGACTTTCCTCACGCCTCACGGCGCGCGGCCGCACGGTCCGCTCCCACATCCCCATTCTAGCAGGGTAGGGCGCACAGCGGTGGACGGCGCACTCCTCAGGGCACGGTGCGCAAGACCACAAGCGCGGACGTCAGGATGGCGAGGGCAGCAACGGCGGCCCAGTCGCGCAGCGCGGGTTGGAGCGTCTTGACGCGTGTACGACCCTCCTTGCCGTGGTAACAGCGGCTCTCCATGGCGGTGGCGAGGTCCTCGGCATGGCGGAAGGCACTGAGGAAGAGCGGTGTGAGCACGGGGATGATCGCGTGCATGCGGGTGAGGGGATTGCCCGATTCGAAGTCGGCCCCCCGGGCAGTCTGTGCCCGCACGATGCGGTCCTTCTCGGCCACGAGGATCGGTATGAAACGCAGCGCGATGCTCATCATCATGGAGATCTCGTGCGCCGGCACGCCGAACCGCTCAAAGGGCGTCAGGGGCCCCTCGATGCCGTCGGCGAGGTCCACAGGAGAGGTGGTGAAGCCGAGCAAAGCGGTGGAGACGAAGAGGGTGAAGAGTCGCGTGGTCATGAAGGCCGCCGCGCTGAGACCGCCCGAAGTGATCGCAAGACGACCCAGAGCGAAGAGGGTGTCGCCGCTCGTGATGAACACAAGGTTGACTATGAACGTGAAGACAACGAACGCGATCACCGGGCGAAGGCTCCGCGCCAGCAGCCCCAGTGGGATCCCCGACGCCGCGACAGCGCCAGCCAGGAACACGAGAGCCAGCGAGAGCCCCACCAGCTCGCGTGCGAGGAAGATCACGAGCATGTACACCACCGCCACAAGGATCTTGAACCGGGGGTCCATCCTATGGAGCGGGGAATCGGCCTTGTGATACTGCCCAAGGGCCATGTCAGGCCTCCCGCCCCGGGCCGAGGTCCGTCCGGAGTGAGGCGAGGGCGTCCGCGAGAGCTTCAGGGGTGGACATCGTTCCACCGACATCGATGCCGCAAGCAGAGAGCCGCGCGGCAAAGCGGGCTGCATGAGGCACCCCGAGGCCGATCTCGCGCAGTTCGGTCTGTCGCGCGAACACCTCTGCCGGAGTCCCGTGGGCGAAACAACCGCCATCGCGGAGGACGAGCACCCTGTCTGCCAGCGACGCGATGTCGTCCATGTCGTGGGAGACCATGACGACGGTGAGACCACGATCGTGAAGTCGTCGCAAAAGGGCGGCTATCTCCGCACGACCCGCGGGATCGAGACCGGCCATCGGCTCGTCAAGGATCAGGATGTCGGGACGGGTCGCCATCACGCCCGCGATGGCGACACGGCGCATCTGTCCGCCCGAGAGCTCGAATGGGCTGCGGTGTCCGTACGTGCACAGCTCCATATCCACGCGTTCGAGCGCATCATCCACCGCCCGCTCGGCTTCGCGTGCGGTCAGGCCGAGCGCGCGCGGCCCGAAGCCGACGTCCTCGGCCACCGTGTCGGCGAACAGTTGATGCTCCGGATACTGGAAGACGATACCCACCTGGCGCCGGAGTGCGCGCCGCGCGCTGCGTTCGGCCAGATCGGCGCCGTTGACCGTGACCCTCCCGCTGGTGGCCGCGAGCAGTCCGGCCATGAGCAGCACCAGCGTGGACTTGCCGCTGCCGGTGTGACCGATCACGCCGAGGTACTCTCCGTCATCCACCACGAGGGAGAGGTCGTCTACCGCGGGGTGCGCGGTGGGATCCGTCCCGGGGTACCTGAGGGTCACATGCTCGAGAACGATCGGCATATCGCCTCCTCGAGCATCTTCTCATCAAGAGTCACCGGCACGTCGAAGCCCCGGGTGCGGAGCGCGTCGGCAAGGGCCGCTGGAAACGGTACAGCCAGACCCAGGGAGCGCAAGAGGTCGGCCTGCACGAGCACGTCCGCCGTGGGGCCGTCACATACGATCCCGCCGCTGTCCATCACAATGACCCTGTCCGCACGGAGCGCCTCGTCCATGTGCTGTGTGATCACGATGACGGTCATGCCCGCCTCGTGCAGTCCGCGCGAGACGCGACGGATACCGCGGCGGCCTCGCGGGTCGAGCATGGCACCAGGTTCGTCGAGCAGGAGGATGGCCGGGCGCATGGCGAGCACGCCTGCGATGGCCACCCGCTGACGCTGGCCCCCTGAGAGTGTCGAGACGTCGTCATCGGCATAGTCCGACATCCCCACGGTGGCAAGCGCATCGCCCACCCGTGTGACGATCTCGGCAACGGGCAAGCCAAGGTTCTCGGGTCCGAAGGCGATATCGTCACGCACCACCGAGGCCACCATCTGGTCATCGGGGTTCTGGAAGACGAGCCCGGCGTGTTCGCGCACCGGATACGTATGTCTCACATCTGAGGTGTCCAGCCCCGCCACGGTCACCGTACCCGTATCAGGGACGAGCAGCGCGTTGATGTGACGTGCAAGCGTGGACTTGCCGCTGCCGTTGGCCCCGATCACCGCGACGTGTTCGCCCTGCATGATGTCGAGAGTCACCCCGGCGAGCGCATCAGGCTCGTCGGGGTGGTAGCGGTACCGGACATCGCGGAACAAGACCGCGGGAACCCTGTCGTGCAGCGAGTCCATGCTACGAGGCGTCCGTCACCGGGTTTTCGCACAATGGCCGCTTGCGCTCCGGCTTGATCATGCGCGAAACGGTCTTGTAGACCACGAGTGTGATCACGCTGTTCAGCACGGCCTTGATGATGTTGAAGGGCAGCAGCACCGGAAGGATCAGGGCCACCACGGCTGATACCGGCATTCCTGTGTAGATCGGCGTGACCACCAGGTTCGCGAGCAGGTTGACAGTCACCATGACCACTGAACCCACCGCAAGCGCGATCACGGCTCCCGCGCGCGTCTTGCGATGTCGGTAGATGAGGCCCGCGGGAACGCCCATGGCGACCATCGCGATGATGTTCATCACCACGCCCCAGATCCCCGCTGAGCTCCAATGGATCAGCGCGATGAGCGTGCCGATGACGGCGCCCGCCACGGGCCCGTACACGAACGCGCCGATGAGCATCGCAACCGAGGAGGGGTCGTACTTGAGCCACTCCACACCGGGGATGATCGGAATGTCGATGAAGCTGATCAATGTCCCGAGAGCGACGAGTATGGCCATCGTGACCATCTGCCGGGTGTCCCAGCGGTTCGTGTTCGTGTGTGCCTTCGTCGTGACTGTGCTCATGTGCCACATCCCTTCCATGTAGGGCGGGCACAATACGAGCCCGCCGACTGACATCTGCGGGCTCAAGCGCATCCACTCTCGAGATGTGCTCTGTTCTTTCATCCGGACTATGACCGTCGGTCCCGGGATCGCACCGGGTCTGCGTCGCCCGAAGGCTCGGCTCGCGGACTCATGGCTATGGCCATTCACCGCCGGTGGGGAGTTCCACCCCGCCCTGAACAGATTCACACGTACTGTAATACTGGGGACGCGTCACGTAAAGCGCGATGCGGGCATACGGGGTTTCCGTACAGGAAAGGAAGGTCAGGCGCTCCTCGCGCGGAGCCGGGCCCACGTGTCCTTCAGGGTGAGCGTGCGATTGAACACCGGCGCTCCGGGTGCGGAGTCGGGATCCACGCAGAAATACCCCAGACGCTCGAACTGCACTGTGGCTCCCACCGGCATGTCGGCGAGCGCGGGCTCAAGGCGTGCTCCCCGGACGATGACCTCGGACGTGGGGGAGAGATCGTCGAAGAGATCGTCGCCGGTGGTTCCAGGCACCGCGCTCGAGAAGAGGTGGTCGTAGAGCCTTACCTCGGCGGGAACAGCGTGCGCCGCGGAGACCCAGTGCAGTGTGGCCTTCACCTTGCGTCCGTCGGGTGCGCTCCCGCCGCGGGTCTCCGGGTCGTAGGTGCACCGCAGCTCGGTCACCCGGCCGTCCGTGTCCTTGATCACGTCGTTACAGGTGATGAAGTATGCGGACCGCAGGCGGACCTCCCGGCCCGGCGCAAGGCGGAAGAACTTCTTGGGCGGGTCTTCCATGAAGTCGTCGCGTTCGATCCATAGCTCGCGCGAGAACGGCACCATACGCGTGCCGGCATCCGGGTCCTCGGGACTGTTGGGGACCTCGAACTCCTCGTCGGCATCCTCGGGATAGTTGTCGATGACGACCTTGACTGGATCGAGCACGGCCATCCGCCGGAGGGTGGTGCGGTTCAGGACGTTCCGGACGGCGTGCTCCAACATCTCGATCTCCACCACGCTATCGGCACGGGCCACTCCGATTATGGCGGCGAAGTCCCTGATGCCCTCGGCGGGATACCCACGGCGCCGTATGCCCGAGAGGGTCGGCATGCGGGGATCGTCCCAACCGCGGACGTGACCTTCCTTGACGAGCCGGAGCAGCACTCGCTTGGAGAGCACGGTGTGAGTGAGATTGAGGCGCGCGAACTCGTACTGGCGCGGGCGCGAGGGCACGGGGAGGTTCTCCACGAACCAATCGTAAAGCGGCCGGTGGTCCTGGAACTCGAGCGTGCAGATCGAGTGCGTGATCCCCTCGATCGCGTCGGACTGGCCGTGTGCGAAGTCGTACGACGGGTAGATGCACCAGGCATCGCCCGTACGATGGTGTGTGGCGTGCAGGATGCGGTACATCACCGGGTCGCGCATGTTGATGTTGCCCGAGGCCATGTCGATCTTGGCCCGGAGCACCCGCGATCCGTCCGGGAACTCGCCCTTGCGCATGCGTTGGAAGAGGTCGACGTTCTCCTCGATGGCACGGTCGCGCCAGGGGCTTGGACGGCCCGGCTCGGTCAGCGTGCCGCGGTAGGCGCGGATCTCCTCGGCGGAGAGGTCGTCCACGTACGCCTTGCCCTCACGGATGAGGTGCAGCGCCCACTCGTAGAGCTGCTCGAAGTAGTCGGACGCGTAGTAAAGATGCTCGCCCCACTCGAAGCCCAGCCAGCGCACATCGGTCATGATCGAGTCGATGTACTCCTGCTCCTCCTTGACGGGATTGGTGTCATCGAAGCGGAGGTGGCAGCGCCCACCGAAATCGCGGGCGGCGCCGAAGTTGAGGCAGATCGACTTGGCGTGACCGATGTGCAGATAGCCGTTCGGCTCCGGAGGGAACCGTGTCACGACGGTCTCGTGGCGACCCGCGGCGAGGTCCTCCGCGATGATGTCGCGGATGAAGTCGCTGCGATCGGATGAGGGTGCCGAGTGTGTCTCCATGGTCGCCGAGGATAGCACAAAGCAGCAGGCCGGAGGACGTGTCCTCCGGCCTGCGAACGGTCTGGTAGCCCGTACGGGATTCGAACCCGTGATCTCCGCCTTGAGAGGGCGGTGTCCTAACCGCTAGACGAACGGGCCGTGCTGGCTGGGGTACTAGGGCTCGAACCTAGACTCTCCGGAACCAGAATCCGGCGTGTTGCCAGTTACACCATACCCCAGTACGTACCGGCGCCCGAGGGCGCGAGTAGGTATCCTACCGAGGGCACCATCGGGTGTCAACCCGAGCGCCGCATGCTCAGAGAGCGGCCTCGATCCTGCGGATGGTCCGCTCTTTTCCGAGGAGCGCGAGCGACTCGAAGAGCGGCGGGCTGACGGTGGACCCCGTCACCGCCACGCGGACCGCCTGGAACACGACCTTCGGTTTCACCTCGAGGGTGACGGCCAGGTCTCTCAGGGTCTGCTCGATCGCGTCGTGTTCCCACTTGGTGATAGTCCCGAGCGCCTCGAGTGCCGCCTGCAGCGACCGGCGGGCGTCGTCAGTGGCGAGCGCCTTGTCGGCTGCAGTGGGCTCGATGGCGACGGTTTCGCCGAAGAGGAACGCGAGCATCGCCGGGATATCGGTCATCCTCTTCGCGCGCTCGGCCACCAGCGGAACGAGCGCCTGGTACCAGTCCGGTCGTGCGGCGAAGTCGTCTTCAGTGGCAAGACCGGCTTCCGCGAGCCAGGGGATCATCCGCTTGGCGAGAGCGTCGGCGGACATCTCGCGGATATACGCGCCATTCATCCACTCCAGTTTGTCGAAGTCGAAGATGGCGGGGTTCTTCGAGATGCGTTCGAGCGAGAACTGCGAGGCAAGGGTCTCGCGCGAGATGATCGTGGTCTCCCCGTCGAGCGACCAGCCGAGCAGCGCGAGGTAGTTGAGCAGCGCCTCGGGGAGATAGCCCTCGTCGCGGAAAGCCTCCACCGATGTGGCGCCGTGCCGCTTCGAGAGCTTCTTCCCGTCGGCCCCCCAGATCATGGAAAGGTGCGCGAAGCGCGGTACCGGTGCATCCAACGCTTCGAAGACCAGTATCTGGCGGGGCGTGTTGGAGAGATGGTCGTCGCCGCGTATGACGTGGGTGATCCGCATGCCCACATCGTCCACGACGGTGGCGAAGTTGTACGTAGGTGTCCCGTCCGTCCTGGCAAGGACGAAGTCGTCCATGGCGCTCGACGGGAACGCTGTCTCGCCGCGTACGGCGTCGTCCACCACGATATCCGGGCGGTCGAGCGGCACAGCGATTCGCCAGACATGCGGTTCACCTGCATCGATGCGGGCGCGTGCCTCGTTCGGGTCGAGCCGGCGACAGGTGCGGTCGTACCCGGAGGGGCCGTCGCTCTGACGCGCGGCTGCACGTTTGGCTGCCAGTTCATCGGGCGTGCAGAAGCACGGGTAAGCCGAACCCGACGCCTTCATGTGGTCGAGTGCGCGGGCATAGTGCGCACCCCGCTGCGTCTGGAAGTACGGTCCGAGGTCACCGCCCACCTCGGGTCCCTCGTCCCACTCGATCCCGAGCCAACGCAACGACCGCATGATCTGCGCGGTGTTCTCGTCGGTGGAGCGTTCGGGGTCGGTATCGTCTATGCGGAGCACGAACGTGCCACCGGTCGCACGGGCGAAGGCCCAGTTGTAGACGGCGGTACGGGCGCCGCCGATGTGGAGCGCGCCGGTGGGACTCGGGGCGAAACGGACACGGGGGGATACGGACACGATACTCCTTCCGGATGTGCTATCAGTGAGCGCCGGGGACGTCGGCATCCGCCGGCTGCCGCTTGTGCAGCAGGAACCACGTGATACCCACGGCCACGATGAGGACGGCCAGCGCGATGGCTTTTTCGAGCATGTCAGGCCCGCTCTCGAAGATCACGAGCTTTCGCACGACAGCGACGAGGCCAGCCTCGAGCACCGTACCGATGACGTTCTTGTGCTGCATGTAGGCCATGGCGATGCGGATCAACTCGATCACGATGAACACCACGAGCACCGTGTCGATGGTCCGTGTGATGCCTTCGGGTGTCATGAAGCCGTCCGCGCGGGTGACCTCGAGCATCTTGATGACGATGTCCACCACGCCGAGTGCGGCGAGTATCACGAGCAGGGCCGTCACAGCGGCCTCGATATACACGACGATCCGGTCGATCATGTCCACGGAGAACAGCTTCATGGCGCTCCATCATCCGGCGGGTCCACGAGCACACTATACCCACTGCAGCCTCGCTTGGCAGGACCGCTGCCCCGTGCTATCGTGGCTGCGTTCTCATCACGAGGCAGCACGCAAGTGCTGCAGAGGCCCGAGGGACCGCACCCTACGACGCCCCGGCAACCGACGCGAAAGTGCGCACGGTGCCACATTGCGGCAGACGGCGACGTCTGGAAGATGAGGGAAGAACGAGGCGCTCTCGGCCAACGCTCATGTCCCTTGTCTGTCCGGGCAAGGGATTCTTTCTTGCCCGGATCGGAAGAATCGGGCCCGCGGGAGCGGGCGCATTGAAGGAGGCCCGATGTCGGAGCGAGAGTACTTGTTCACCTCGGAGTCGGTGACCGAAGGCCACCCCGACAAGATGTGCGACCAGATCTCGGACGCGGTGCTCGATGCGATCATCGCGCGTGAGGCGGAACTGGCCGACGAGGGTTACGTCACTGACAAGGGGTCGGCCGCATCCCCCGACTACGTGCGCGTTGCGTGCGAGACGCTCACGACCACGGGCCTGATCGTCGTGGCTGGCGAGATCCGTACCCACGCGTATGTGGACATCCCCACGATCGTCCGCAACGCCGTCAAGGAGATCGGGTACACACGGGCGAAGTTCGGCTTCGACTACGAGACGTGTGGCGTGCTTACGGCGATCCACGAGCAAAGCCCGGACATCGCGATGGGTGTGGATGAAGCGTACGAGCGCAAGCACGGCGACAGGGACCCGCTCGACCTCATCGGCGCCGGTGACCAGGGCATGATGTTCGGCTACGCGTGCAACGAGACATCGCAGTCGATGCCGATGCCGATCTATCTGGCTCACCGCCTTGCGGAACGCCTTACGGCCGTCCGCAAGGCTGGCGTGCTCGACTACCTGCGTCCGGATGGCAAGACGCAGGTGACCGTGCGGTATCAGGGCGGCAAGCCCGTGGCGATCGACAAAATCCTCATCTCCACACAACACGCGGACGGTGTGGATATCGATGCGCTGATGCAGCCCGACATCATCGAGCACATCATCGAGCCGGTCCTTGAGCTCGAGGGTATCGACTGGCGCAGTGCCGATGTGTACGTGAACCCCACTGGGCGCTTCGTCATCGGCGGTCCCATGGGCGATTCCGGCGTGACCGGCAGGAAGATCATCGTCGACACCTACGGCGGTATGGGGCGGCATGGCGGCGGTGCGTTCTCAGGCAAGGACTGCACGAAGGTGGATCGCTCGGCCGCCTACGCCGCACGCTGGGTCGCCAAGAACGTCGTGGCCGCGGGCCTCGCGGAGCGCTGCGAGATCCAGCTCGCGTACGCCATCGGCGTCGCACATCCGATGTCGATCCTGGTGGAGACCTTCGGCACCGAGACGGTGTCTGTGGAGAAGATCGAGAAGGCGGTGACCGAGGTCTTCGACCTGCGTCCGGGAGCCATCATCCGCGATCTGGATCTTCGTCGGGCCATATACCACAAGACCGCATCGTACGGTCACTTCGGTCGCGATGATGCCGATTTCACCTGGGAGCGCACCGACCGTGTGGACGCTCTCAAGGCTGCTGCCGAGTAGCAGAGGCTGCACGCACGCGAAGGCCGTCGACCCGGATGTCGGCGGCCTTCGCTATGCTGCATCCATGGAAACGCAACCGCACATAGCGAGCGTGGTGGTCGACGTACCGGCAAAGGCCCTGTCCGAGCCGTTCGACTACGCGATCCCGCAGCATCTTGCGCCTGAAGTCCGTGTCGGAGTCCCCGTAGCGGTGCCGCTCGGTGGTCGCCGGGTGGTGGGCTACGTCGTCGGTACACCGGCTGAGACGCAGTACAAGGGAGACTTGCGCCCGATCGACGGCGTACTGGGTACTGCGGTCTTCGACGAGCATGCACTGCATGTGGCCAAGTGGATCGCCTCCGAGTATGTCGCCCCGCTCTCCGAGGCGTTGAAGCTGTTCCTGCCCCCGGGTGGGGCTCCGCGGGTCGTCCGCGGCGATGACGGCAATTGGCGATATGAAGGCCGACAGACCGCTCCTGCGTCGGTGGAGCTCGTCTCGCGCAAGCCGCAGGCTGATGAGTTCCAGCCGCGCCCGAACGCGGTGGTTCAGCGCGCGGTCCTCGAGGCTCTCTCCGCCGGACCGGTGACCCTGAGCGAGCTCACTGCCGAGATCGGTGGCGCACCAGCCGCTGTTCGGGCGCTGGCGCGTTCAGGGGTACTGGAGATCACCGAGTCACGGCGGTACCGCCG
>DSAI01000209.1 GCA_011372845.1 Actinomycetota bacterium | reverse complement strand
TACGAACCGCTCATCGAGGAGGGCGCCGTGGTGATGGCGGGCGTCGACTATGAGCGCATCCTGCGTGAGGCCGAGAAAGAGGCGGATGTGATCGTCTGGGATGGAGGGAACAACGACCTCCCCTTCTACCGCTCAGACCTTGAGATCGTCGCACTCGACCCTCACCGGGCCGGCCACGAGCGCCTATACCATCCCGGGGAGGCCAATTTCCTGCGCGCCACGGTGCTCGTGATCAACAAGGTCGACAGCGCCGATCCCGACGACGTGGCCGCCGTGCGGGCAGCTGCGCTCGAGCACAACCCCACCGCGATAGTGATAGAGACCGACTCGGTGATCGACGTGGACACCTCCGCGCTTGAGGGTAAGAGCGTGCTCGTGATCGAGGACGGTCCCACCGTGACCCACGGCGGCATGCCCTACGGCGCTGGCGCGGTAGCCGCCAGGCGCGCCGGCGCAGCCGAGCTCGTGGACCCGCGGCCGTTCGCCGTGCGCAGCATCAAGGCCACACTCGACAAGTTCCCGCACCTTACCGAGGTGCTTCCCGCGATGGGCTACTCGAAAGACCAGCTCGCCGATCTCGAAACAACGGTACAGGCCTGCGATGCCGACGTCGTGCTTGTGGCCACCCCGGTCGACCTCTCCCGCCTGCTGGACCTGGGCAAGCCCGCCGTCCGCGCTCGATACAGTATCGCCGAGCGGGGCACGAGCCTCCCCCTTTCGCATGTCATCGAGATGTTCTGCACGAAATTCAGCCTCAAGACGAAGCCGATGGTGCGCTGACACACGCGTTGCATCGACTCCACGAACGGCCGGCACATGCCGGCCGTTCGTGTGCTGTCAGGGCGCTATCACGTCCTCGAGCCATGCGAGCATCGTCGGCGTAAGGGACGATGTGCCGAAGAACACCCTCAGGAGATCCGAGTGGTGACCCTTCGGGTCGGCTGCGAAGACAGCATGGTCCCCCTCGGCACCGTTGGCACGCAACACGAACGAGGCGGCCACCTCCACGGGCACGAGCGGATCGCGGGAGCCATGAAGAGCAAGCACGGGGATCACGGGTCCGCCATGCACGAACCGGGCAGGATCGGCTTGCTCCCATCCGTCCTCCCCGCCCATGAGGTCCCGCACAAGAAGGCAGGCCGAGCGGTCGGGACACAGCACCTCGAGGTCAAGGACGCCGCTCACGGCGAGGACACCCGACAGCGGCAGGTCACCCGCTCCGCGGAGCCGCCGGGTCTCCAGGTCGAAGGCGGCCAGCGCGGCAAGATGCGCACCAGCCGACTGGCCGGCGAGCACCACGGCTCCCGGCGGGAGGCCGGCCTCCTTGAGATGACGCACCGCCTCAGCCATCCCGTCCACCGTATCGTGCAGCTGTGCGGGGAACACCGAGCCAGGGAGGAGGCGGTACCCGCCGAGCGCGGTGACATAGCCGTTACGCGCGAGGAATCTGCCCACGGCCCTGAAGTCGCCCGGGGAGCCATGCCGCCAGCTTCCGCCGTGCAAGAAGTAGACGAGCGGCGCACCGGGACGGACGTTCTGAGGGCACACGAGCAGGACATGCTGCTCCGCCGAAGGGCCGAACGACAGCATCTCCTCCGTGAAGGCGGAAGCCGCCCCGGAGCCGCGAGCCCTGAGCTCCGCGTACAGCAGCGGGAGCGAGAGCCGTTCCGCGATCTCCCACGCCCGGGAAGCCACCCTGCCTACGCCTCCCCCCAGAACACCACCGCGAGCATGCCCGGTCCGGTATGCGCGCCGATCACAGGACCTGTCTGCATGGTCATGATGTCGGCGACATCAACGCGTTCCTCGATCAGCGCTTTCAGCCGATCGGCGTCGTCGGGGACGTCGGCGTGCGCCACCGCGATCGTCTGCGATGACGGGTCGGCCGCCCGCTCGGCAACGAGGTCGGCGAGCGCGCGCATCGACTTTGCCCTACCACGAATCGACCGTTTGAGTTCGAGACGCCCATCGCTCGTCACGTGCAGAAGCGGCTTCACGTCGAGCAGCGTGCCGGCAGCGGCAACCGCCCCGTTGAGCCGGCCTCCGCGTCGCAGGGTCTCCAGGTCGTCCACGATGAACCACCCGTTGAGGCGGCGCCGCTGTTCGGCGATCCATACCTCGAGAGCGTCGAAGTCCATGCCGTCGCGCCAGCGCCTGGCGGCCTCATACACGAGCAGGCCCTCCGCCACCGCGGCCGCCTTGGTGTCCACGAGCCTGATGTCCGCATCGGGATACTGCTCCAGTACCTCCCGGCGCGCCACCCAGGCAGTGTCGAAGGTGCCCGAAAGCGCCGAGGAGAAGCCAAGGTACATGATAGGCTCTCCGACCGCGGCATACCGGGTGAAAACATCGATGAACGTCTGGCGCGGCACCTGGATCGTGGTGGGGTGCTCTCCCGCCCGCATGGCTGCATAGAACTCGCCGTGCGACTGGGTGCGCCCGAAGTCGTCCCGGAGCTCGACCCCTCCGAACGTGTACGGGAAGTGAAGGACCTCCACGCCGAGTTCCTCGACGAGTCCGGCCGGCAGGTCCGAGCAGGTATCGATGAGTAACATGGAATGCTCCCCACAGCGTGTTGGCGCAGTCCACCCCTGGAACCGCGCACGGCACATGCATGACTCAGTCCTACTTGTGCATCAGGTCATTCGTATAGTAGACGACTCCTACCGTACCCGGACCCACATGCGTGCCGATCACCGGGCCGATGTCGATGAGGTCGACCGGTCTGTCGGCGACTTCAGCGATGCGATCCGCGAACCGCTGTCCGGCAGCCGGGTCGTTGATGTGATGCACACAGACGCCACCCAGACCGCCCTTCTCGCGGATGTCGCTCGCGAACGTGTCCACGATCAGGTCGTGCGCCTTCTGTACGGTACGCACCTTGGCGAAGGTGTCGGTGACCCCGTCCACCACCGTGAGGATCGGCTTGATCTGCAGCAGCGTTGCGAGCAACGACTGCGCATTCCCTATCCTGCCCCCGCGACGCAGGTATTCGAGCGTGAGGGGCGTGAAGAGGAATCTCGTGTGAAGCGTGCGCTCGCGAGCCGCTTCCACAACCTCGGCGGCGTTCCCGCCGTCGGCAGCCTTCTCGGCTGCCGCGAGCACCGCGTATCCGAGCTCCATGCAGTTGCTCATCCCGTCCACCACCTCGATCCGGGCGTCGGGATACCGCTCAAGGACCATGTCACGCGCGAGCAGCGCCGTGGAGTACGTACCGCTCATGCGCTCCGAGATGAAGACGCCTACCACCGCATGGCCTGCGGCCACACGCTCCTCCATCATGTCCACGACATCCTGCACCACTGGCTGCGACGTCGTCGGAAATGAGTCGGAGGCGGCGAGCGCCTCGTAGAAGGCCGAGCAGTCGTCGGGGTCGTCGGCGTACGTCACGCCATCGAGCAGCGACGAGAGCGTCGTGACACCGATGTCGAGCGACTCGCGCTGCACGCGCGGGATGTACGATGTGCTGTCAGTGATCACCTTGACGTCCACGAGCGGCTCCTCCCCGGAACAGCGGGACCCTGCCCGCACAGACTACCACGTACGTACGCACGCGCACGCGACGGCTCCCCGCCGGCTATCCGGCAGGGAGCCGTGTGGTGCAATCGAAGACGCTTCGCCGGACCTAGGGCACCGAGACGCCGTCGATCTTGAACAGGAAGCTGAGGCGCCCCACGGCGCCATCGGGTGACCCCAGGAACGACGTGTAGCCGTCTGCCGCACGCTTCATGGCGTTGGTGAGCGCTTCGCCCTCCCTCGCCTCGGCGATACCGTCACCGAGGCCGGTGCCCATCTCATCGAGCGCCCCGACCGTCGTATCGATCCCCGGCAGCTCGGAACCTTCCACCGTCCCGCCATCGGCCAGCGCGCTCAGGACAGACTGCAGCTCGGCCATCATCGCTGGCACCTCGTCGAGCATCTCGAACTGGTCGGACGAGCCGACGAACCCCGCTGCGGCCTGACCGATGCCGTCGGCCAGCCCGGCAAGGCCGTCCCTGGTGGCCTCCAGGCCCGGCATCACCGGCGCGGGTCCGGCGCCGTCGGGGTCGCCGCCATCGCGCAAGACGATCAACGCGCCTTTCATCCGCTCGAATGCTCCGGGGACCGCGCTCAGCGACCCCGCCTGTGCCTCCAGGGCTTCAAGTCCTTGCCGCAGGCCGGTGAGTCCGTCACGGATCTGCGCGAGGGAGTCGCGCGTATCGCGAAGTCCGGGCATCGCTGGCTGTGGCCCCGGGCCGTCCGGGTCGCCGCCGTCGAGCAGGACGCCCAGCAGGTGGTCCTGCGCGCCGAGCCCGCTCGCAAGGCTCGCGAAGTCGCCGGACGCGGCGAGCGCCGTGGCGTCGGTGCTGTACGCGCCATACTCGGCTGCGTATCCCGATGCCTCGGCCAGCAGAGCGGCATTGGAAGCCTTCACCGACTCGGCCAGTGCGATCTGACCATCGAGCAGCGTCACGAGACCGGCGGTGCCCGTCTCGAGTTGTGACGCGGCCGCCCGCATGTCCGAGATCGCCACGCCCAGCTGACCGAGCTGGTCGAACTGCGACGTATCGATCGACCCGATCACACCGTCGAGGTAGGCATACTGACCGGCCGAGAGCCGCGCGAGACCTTCCGCGCCAACGGTCAGCTCATCGAGCCCGGTCCGGAGCGCGCTCAGGCCGTCGGCAGCGCCCGTCATCGACGAGAGGTCGTACGCGGCCAGCTCGCCGCTGATGCGTTGTGCCACCGTGCGGTGCCCCGACGACAGCTCCTCCAGAAGCGACAACGAGTCGCGCAGCTGCACGAGCTCATCGACCATGGAGAAATCCGGCGAGGCGGAGAGCGTGGGGAACACCGAGACGATCGTGGGCGCCAACTCGATGTCGCGCGCGTCCATCTCGATTGCCACCGAAGCCTCGGGCATCGGCATCATCGGGATGGCGTACGTCATCGTCTGACCCGCGATGGCGAGCTGAGACCCCTCCGGGGGCACGACACCTGTCATGCGCGTGCCGTCGAGTTCGAGTTGCGGGATACACAGGAGCGGCACGGTATAGGTGACCTCGGACGACGCCGGGGCGCCTTCGGCATCCAGGTACTCGACGACCTCGGTGCGCTCGAGACGGTTCACGACCTCGAACTCGATGCGGAGACGGCCGCTCTTGCCCGCGATCTCATCAGGCGCCATCTCCTCACCATCGAGGACATAGGTGACGGAGATATCGATCGGCAGAGGAGCGTCGGTCTCGGCGCGGTAGAAGAAGTCGCCGTATCCGTCCACGTCCACCGTGGCGGCCACGGTGTCACCGCTCTTCACGGGGTCGAAGCCATCGGTGAGCGACTCTATCGCGCCAGCGCCCGGCGCAGGATCGGCGATTTCGAACGTGCCGTGTCCTTCCACTTGCAGCCAATCGACGACGACGGTGGTCTGCGGCGTGCCGGACGCGTCGGCGACCACGTACACCGTCTCGTTGTCCACCAGCGAATCAGGAGCGCCCGGCGCCGGAGCTGATGAGGCTACCGCGGCGGACATCAGCGTCACGGCCGTCAGCACCGCGACGATGGAGGCCCGGCGGGTCACGCGGACGATCTTCAGGGGCTGTGCCATGTGCTACTCACCCTTCACGGTATGACGCGGCCAGCCGATGCTGAGCCGTTCGTACAACGGTTGCCCGACGACAAGGATCGCGGGCAGGATCACCAGCACCACAAAGAAGCTCACCAGCGCTCCGCGGGCGATGAGCATCGTGAGCGACGAGATGATCCCGATGCTCGACATCACCGCGAGCGCGATCGTCGCCGCGAACATCGTGGAAGCGCTCACCAGGATGGACTTGCTCGACTCGGACACGGCGACCGTGATGGCCTCCACCCTGTCCCGCGTACGCTTGAGTTCCTCTTCGTAGCGCGTGGTGATGAGGATCGCGTAATCGACGGTCGCGCCGAGCTGGATGGCTCCGATCGCGAGCGATGAGACGAAGATGAGCTCGCCGCCGCCGAACGCCTCGAAGCCCTGGTTGACGAGGATCGCAAGCTGGATCACCGCCACCAACGCCACCGGGATGGCCACCGACTTGAACGCGATGCCGATGATCACCACGATCGCCACGATCGAGATGAGGTTGATGCGCACGTCGTCGCCCTCGGACACCCGCTCCATGTCGTTCATCAGGACCGACTGCCCCGTGACGTACGACGCGCCCGGCCACTCTGCATCGGAGACGGCACGAACGGCCTCGATCGTCTCGGTGAGCCGCGGGTCGGCCATGCCGTATGAGACGTCCAGCGTGAGGTATGTGTAGCCACCCGAGAAGAAGGACTCCCGCGCCTCCGCTGGCACGAACTCGACGGGGATCCGCGGATCCACCAATGACCCGTACCCGAAGGCCCGTGTGACCCCCTCGATGCCCTCCAGCCGGTCGCTGAGCCGCTCGAGGTCCACCGCACTGCCCGTATCCTCAAGGGCGACGATCATGGTGCCCTCCCGGCCGAATGCCTCCGAGATAGCCTCGTCGGCCTGCACCGACGGCATGTCGTGCGGGAGGCTCGTGTTGAGGTCGTACGTGATGTCTATCTGGGAGTTCGCCCAGAGGGCCGGTACGAAGAGCAGCAGCCCCACTATCGATACGACACCGGCGTGCTTCGCTACGAAGTGGCCGAGTCTGGAGAAGTCGAACGACGGCGTCTTGTGCCGGATCCGGTCTATAAGGGGAAGCGCTGTCAGGATCAGAGCAGGCAGCAGGGTCACCACCGCCACAAGGGTGATGAGGACGCCCCGCGCCAGCGTCACGCCGAGGTCCTCGCCGAAACCGAGGTGCATGACCATGAGCGCCAGGAAGCCCGCGAACGTGGTGATGGCGGCAGCGGAGATCGACTTGAACGTCGTGGCCACCGCGGTGATCATCGCCTCTTCGGGCTCGGAGCGGCGGCGCTCCTCATCGAAGCGGTGGTACAGGAACAGCGCGTAGTCCATGGTGACGGCGAACTGCAGGGCGAAGACGATCACGCCCGTGATGTACGACATCTGCTGACCGAGGTAGTGCGACAGCCCCAGGTTGAGCACCACTGCCGCTCCGATGGTGAGCACGAAGAGGAGCGGCACCACGATCGACGGGATGGTGAGCAGCAACACGATCGTCACGAGCACGAGCGCCGCGAGCGCGAACTTCACCGTGTCCTGGCTCATCACCTCTTCCAGCTCCAACTGCTGGTGCCCGGTAAGCAGTGTGTCGTAGCCGTCCAGCAGGTCGCGGATCTGCCTGATTGCCTCCTTCACGTGCGGGTCGTTCGAGCCGCCGTCGAACGCTACCTGGAGCAGCGTGCCTCCCTCAGCATAGTAGTTCGACACCACCTCTTCGTCGCGGAACTCCGTGGGCTGCGTCACGGGCGCCAGATCGGTGACCCAGTGCACGGCCTTGACGCCCTCGACCCCGCGTATCCGTTCGGCGATCGCATCCACGGTGGCGTCGCTCTCGTCGTACACCATGATCTGCACCATGGTGCCGAGGGCGAACTCCTCGTCCACGATCTCCAGACCCTGCATCGAATCCAGGTCGGCGGGCAGGTACGACATGAGATCGTAGTTGATACGGTTGTTGATCATTCCCCAGATACCGGCGATCACCAGCAGCGCCGTGATCGCCATGACCGTTCTGCGGCCGCGGACGATCGTCTGAGCGATCCTTAGCATGCGCGGATCCCTTCCAGGAACAGACCGGTCATCGACCGGGCACGCTCCTCGATGGACGCTCCGCCGGTCTGGCCGAGGGGCGTATCAAGGACGCGGGCCGTGATCAGTGTGTTGACGAGTGCGAACAGCGCCGTGGCTGCGAGATGTGTGTCCACCGGCCTGAACTCGCCCAACGTCACGCCCTCCTCGATCACCGATTGGAGCCGGTCGATGGTGACGGCGCTGCGCGTGAGCACCTGGCCCGGCGCAGGGCTGCTGACATCCGTGACGCTCCGGACGAGCAGACGCATCAGCGCAGGGTGGCCTTCGAGGAGGGTCATGTAGGAGTGGATGAACGACTGGAGCCGATCGGTGGGATGCCCGTCTGCGCCGAGCGTGCCCACGGCGGTCTCCTCAAGCAGGTGAAGGCCCTCCCTCACCACGCTCTCATAGAGGCTCTCTTTGTCCTTGAAGTGGTAGTACACAAGGCCGGTGGAGATACCGCTGGCGGTAGCGATGTCAGCGATGGACACGCCGTTGTAGCCGCGGTCGGCGAAGAGCTCGCCTGCCGTGCCGAGTATGCGCTCACGTGCGGAGAGACCGTCGAGTGCCATGGATCCCTCCCTGGGGCGAAGGTACTGACTGAAGGTTCAGTCAGTACCTTCGCAGACCGCCTCGGCTCGCGTCAAGGCAAGGTCGGCCCCCAAGGGGTCTCCGCCTCCGCCATACGTCGGCGACGCGGTCACACATACGGAGGCCGGCGCCCTTGCGGGACACCGGCCTCCATGCCCGAGGTCGTACAGCTCACATGTTCTCCGGAGCCGCATCCCCCTCTGTCTCTCCAGCATCACCGGAGCCATCGTCAGGCTCTACGGTGACGCTCGTCTCCACGGTACCGCTCGTCTCCTCGGAGCCGTCCCCGTCATCCGGAAGCGGCGACTCGTCGGGAGCCTCGATACCCAGCCACGACATGAACTTGGCGATGACCCTCTGCAGTCCGGGCGGCAGCGAATCGCGGGTTCCCGCGTCCAGGTCCTCCTGCATCCTCGCGAGGTTGGCCTGGAGGCGGTCGAGCGCGTTCGCGATCCCCGTCCGCTTCATCGACACGGTACCCGAGGCCTCCTGGCTCCGGACCCGCTCCCGATCCTGCACGGTCTCGCCGTCACCGGGGGCTTCCTCCTCGGAGCCGCCCGCGTTGGCGCCGGCCACCGCGCGACCGTTCCCGCGCGGTTCTTCGCCTCGAGCTGCGTCGCTCACATCCTTGCCGCGAGCGCCCTTCTCCTCGACATCGCGGTCCGCCTTCGCAGCCGCAGCCCCTTTGCCGTTCTCGCTCGACGGGACGCCGCCACGCCCAGCCATCGCCGTCGCCGGCAGCAGCATCGCGAAAGCGAGCGACAGAGCGAGCGTCGTCGTCAGTATCCGTTTCATCCGACACCTCCACACAGGTCAGTCCCTCATATGCCCCTGGTGGTGATATCGGCCGCCATGCCCGGGTCCAGAAGCCCGAGATGACGGACGGTGCGCGCGTGACCGATGACACGCGTCAACGACGGGCGGACTCTCAGCGGTGTGCCGCCGTATGCTGCAGCAGCCACGCCATGTTCCGCCCGAGGGTATCCATCGTCCGCATGCCCTCTTCGTCTTCCTCCACGGTTCCCGGAAGTCCGCCGATGCCGAGGTTCCAGTACGTCGACCCCGCGATGATCATCTGGCGTATCAGGAACATGTGCATGATCGAGTCGAATGCGTGCACCGCGCCCGCCCGCCGCTCTGCGACCACCGCGGCGGCGACCTTGCGCTCCAGCATGTCCGGGTTGGCGCCGGCAACGTAGCCCAGACGGTCGATGAGCGCCTTCGTCTCGGCCGACACATCGGCGAAATACACGGGAGAACCCACGATCACACCGTCGGCCTCGTCCACCTTGGCGATGCATTCGTTGATGGCGTCATTGCGCCCGTGACACTGCCGGTCCTTGAGCTCGCGACACTTGAGGCATGCGGTACACCCCTGCGCCTTCTTCCCCGCCAGTTCGATCAGCTCGGTCTCCACACCCTCCGCCTCGAGAGCCGCCAACGCACGCCGGAGCATATGGGCCGTATTGCCGTTCTTGCGCGGGCTACCCGCTATCGCGACCACCTTCATCGGTGTCCTCCTTAGATGAGATCCGCCAGAGCTATCGTGTGGGCTCCCGCACTCCGCATCTGTGCGAACGCCCGCTCACTGTCGCCCTCCTGCAACTCAACGGCCCGGCAACCGTCGGTGATCACGGTAACGCCGAAGCCGAGTCCGCACGCGTCGAGCACAGTGGCCTTCACGCAGTAGTCGGTGGCCAGACCCATCACCACGAGATCCTCGGCTCCCCGCTCCTCGAAGAAAGCCGCAAGCCCGGTGTCCTTGCGGTGGTCGTTGTCGAAGAAGGCGCTGTAACTGTCCACCGCGGGGTCCGTGCCCTTGCGTATCACGTGGTCCACACCGCCCACATCGAGTGCCGAGTGGAACGAAGCGCCCGGCATACCCTGGACGCAGTGGTCGGGCCACAGGACCTGTTCCACACCGAACAGGTCCACGGTATCCCCGGCGGTCGCCCCGGGGTGACTGGACGCGAAGCTCCCATGGTCCACGGGATGCCAGTCTTGCGTGGCCACCACGAGCGAGAACCGCCCCATCAACGCGTTCGCCACGGGCACTACCGCATCGCCTTCCGCCACGGGCAACGCGCCAAACGGCATGAAGTCGTTCTGCAGGTCCACAAGCAGCAACGCACGCACGACACTCACCCTCCTAGCGTCCGGGTCCAGAGCCACGGGCCTCGAGTATGAGCGCGGTCTTGCGTTCATAGAGCCCGATCTCCATACCTACCTTGTACACATGTGGATTGAGCAGGCGCACATGGCTCGGGTCGAGCCGGTCCACCTGCTCCCGTGCCCGCTCCCGCGACGACTCGATGGGCGGCACGTCGTGGACGAGCCGCCCCTCCTCGAACACCGGCAACAGCAGCTCCTCGTACGAGTCTGAGCCACAGTAGTACGTGCGTCTCGTGGCGTCGGCCGGATCCACCATCACGCACTCGGAATCGGGCGGCGCGAGTTCGTCGTACACCATGTCACCGACGAATCGGCCCTCCCCGTTGGTGAAGCGCCTCACGCCGAGCAATCCCGGCGTCGTCACCTTGGCCGCCTGCTCGGACACCTTGACGCGCGGCTCCCATGTCGCGCCCGGCTCGCGGACCGCCGACAGCTTGTACACCCCGCCCAGCGCGGGCTGGTCGTAGGCGGTCACCAGCTTGGTCCCCACGCCCCATACATCGATCGCCGCACCCTGCTCTTTCAGGCTCTCTATCGTGTGCTCGTCGAGTTCGTTGGAGGCGTAGATCCGCGTGGCGGCGAATCCGCTTGCATCGAGGATCTCCCGCGCCCGGATCGAAAGCCACGCGAGGTCGCCCGAATCGATCCGGATGCCGGCCAGATCGCTGCCAAGCTCACGGAGCCGTTCTCCCGCGATCACGGCGTTCCGGACCCCTTCGAGCGTGTCGTACGTGTCGACGAGCAGGACGGCGTTGTTGGGCATGGCCTCGGCATAGGCCATGAAAGCCTCGATCTCCGAGTCGAACAACATCACCAGGCTGTGCGCGTGGGTGCCGCCCACCGGAATCCCGTACCGCTGCCCGGTAAGGACGTTCGACGTTCCGGCGCAACCGCCGATGTAGGCCGCCCGCCCGGCCGACAGGCCCCCGTCGGGCCCCTGCGCGCGCCGGAGCCCGAACTCGAGCACCGGATCGCCCTCGGCGGCCCTGCACACCCGTGCCGCCTTGGTGGCGATGAGCGTCTGGAAGTTGATGATGTTGAGCAGCGTCGTCTCCACGAGTTGGCACGTGGTGACAGGACCCGTGATGCGCAGCAACGGTTCTCCCGGGAACACCACGGTCCCCTCCGGCACGGCGTGCATGCTCGCGTTGAACCGCATGGAGCCGAGCCACTCCAGGAATCTCGGCGAGAAGAGCGGTCTCCCGTCGTTGCCCGTGAGGGTCGAGAGGTACGCGGTGTCCTCGGCGGTGAACCGCATGCTCTGCAGATACTCGATCGCCTGGGCGAGACCGCACGCGACCGTATAGCCGCCGTCGAAGGGGTTGCCCCGGAAGTAGAGGTGGAAGCACGCCTCCGTGTCGGCCACGCCCGCTTCGCGGTATGCGTGCGCCATCGTGAGCTGGTAGAGGTCCGTGAGCATCGCCGGTGGACCGGTGCGGGCTCCGTGCATCGAGCGCTCCTCCCGTATCGTCCCCCTACGATACGGGAGGCGGCGTTCAGGCGTCCATGCCCATGAAGTCGACGAGATACCGGTCGCCTTCCTTCACGATCTCGAAATCCTCCTGGTACTGGCTGTCGGCCCACTCCTCGGAATCCGATAGCCGCACGAACACGAGGTATGTGCCGTCTTCGGTCTGTGCGGCCTCGGTCATCTGCGCGAACACTATCTCGGCGCCCTGCGCCCGCAGGTAGTCCTCGGGGTGCGCCTCGATGTCGGCCTTGAGCCGGTCGGTCCCCATCGCGGCGAGCGCTTCGAGGTCTCCCGCATACTGCGCCCGCACGAACTCCATAGCGAGCGTCTGGACGGCGGTGTTCACCTCGGCAGGAAGGTCGCCGGGGGTCGTATCGACGATCGGCACCTCCTCCCCGCCGACGGTCTCAAGCCTCACCGTGAGCTCATCGACTTCATCCTGGAGCGCGGCGTTCTCATACTCCAGGCGCTCGATCTCCGAGGCGATCGGCACCGGCAGCTGCCGGGCGAGCGCCGGCACCGTGAGCGCGCTCACCGACGCCACCGCCACGAGCGCCGCGGCAGCGGTTGCGGCACGCCATCCCCAGCCGGCGCGACGCACCTCACGTACAGGCTCGGGTGCCGCGAACCGCTCAACCGGCACGAACGACTCGGCGATGTCCCGCATCCCGCCGATCAGCGTGCGCAGACGCTCGTACTCGGCAGCGCATCCGTCACACGTGGCCAGGTGTGCGGCGACATCGAGCGATTCGCTCTCGGAAAGCTCTCCCGCGATGTACATCTCAAGGGCGTCCATGGCCTCGTGGCAGTTCATCTGCGCACCTCCTGAAGGGTCGGCCGGTCCATCTCGGCACGCATCGCGCCAAGGGCCCGATTGATGCGCGACTTCACCGTACCGGCGGGGCAGCCGAGGACGCGCGCGATGTCCTCCAGCTTCAGGTCGCGGAAGTACCTGAGGGCGAGGACCTCGCGGTGATCCGGGGTCAGCCGCTGGAGCGCCTGCATGAGGTCCATACCGTCTTCGGGCCCGTCCCAGCGGAAAGCGACAGGCTCCGGGGGCTCGGCCACGGGCACCGTCCGGCTG
>DSAI01000152.1 GCA_011372845.1 Actinomycetota bacterium | reverse complement strand
GTCCGCGGCCGCGGACTCCTCTATCGCGGACGGTCCACCTTCTATCCGGATGCCGGGTGCCGCGGATGCGGAGGATGCGGCGTTCTCGTCACCCAGCGCCAGTCTCTTCACGCCGAACTCCTCGGCCTGTTCGAGAAGCAGCGAGACGCTCGAATGCGCGGCAAGGGCGACGACCTCTATCCTGCCGGGATGCCGCCGTGCGACGTCGAGCGCCTGTCTCCCGATCGAACCCGTTGAGCCGAGGATGGCGACACGAAGGCGCCTCATCTGACACCCGCTACGAACAACGCGTAGTACGTGACGATGGCGACCATGATGAAGCTGTCGAACCTGTCCAGGAAGCCGCCATGGCCAGGAAGGAGCGTCCCTGAATCCTTCACCCTGACCTCGCGCTTGATCCGCGACTCGGCAAGGTCGCCGATGACCGCGGCTACGGAAGCGAGAGCGCCGACGACGGCAAGCCATACAGGGGCTACAGGGAAATCGAGCAGCGCTCCGGCCGCGACCCAGGTCACGATCGTGCCGAGCGTTCCGGCTACGAGACCCTCCCATGACTTCTTGGGAGATATGCGCGGAGCGAGCGGGTGCCGCCCGAAGGCGGAGCCGGCGAGATAGGCGAACACATCGTTCGCCCAGACGCTGACGATGGTGGTGAGCGCGAGGAGCGTTCCGGCCTCCATCTTCCTGATGAGGATGAGGTGGGACAAGGTGAAGCCGACGTATACGGCGCCGAAGACCGTGATGCTCGTGTCGGCCAGACGTATCTGGCGTATCAGGACATGCCAGAAGAACGCACTGATCACGAGCGCGGCAACCACGGCTGTGAGCCCTGTTGATTCATGCCAGGCGGCAGCGAACGGCATCGCCACTACCGCCGTGAGGGCGACGACCTCGTTGGGCATGCGGCGCTCGCGTCGCGACATCGCGAAGAGCTCGCTGCACGCAAGCGCGGCGATGACGGCGACCACCGCGGCAAGACCCCACACCCCGCCGAAGAAGAGCGCGGCCAGTATGACCACGCCGAGAGCGAGAGCGCTACCGGTGCGGATCCACAGGTCACGAAGGCTGGCGGTCATGAGCGGCCCCCGAAGCGGCGGGTCCTGCCCTGATAGTCGACCACGGCCTTGAGCAGGTCGCCCCTCTTGAAGTCCGGCCAGAGGGTGGACGTGACCCATAGCTCGGAGTATGCGATCTGCCAGAGGAGGAAGTTCGAGATCCTCATCTCGCCGCTGGTCCTGATGACGAGATCGGGGTCCGGGAGGGTGCTCGTGTACAGGTGCTGGGCCACAGTCTCCTCGGTGATCGTCCTCGGGTCCTGCGCGCCCTGCGCGACCTCGCGGGCGATGTGGCGGACCGCGTCGGTGATCTCCAGACGCCCACCGTAGTTGAGCGCGACCACCAGCGTGAGCCGGTCGTTTCCGGCCGTCTTCTCCTCGGCGCGGCGGAAGGCCCTGAGTGTGGTCTCTGGTACTCCCGCTTCGCTCCCGATGAGCATCACGCGGACCCGCTTGTCCATGAGGTTGACCATCTCGGCCTCAAGGACCTCGACGAAGAGCGACATCAGGTCGCTGACCTCATCGTCGGATCGGCGCCAGTTCTCGCTCGAGAACGAGTAGATGGTCAGGTACCGTATGCCCAGCTCGAGACAGGCGGCTATGGATTCACGAACGGCCTTGGCGCCGGCGCGGTGACCGAACAGCCGCGGCAACGTCCGCTTGGCGGCCCACCGTCCGTTCCCGTCCATTATGACGGCGACATGGGTGGGCGCCTGCCGGGGATCGAACCGGTCGAGCAGCGCGCGGTCCGTCTTGGTCGTGAAGAACCCTTCCAGTGATGCCCTCGTGGGAGTCCCGGTCACTCAGACCTCCATGATCTCCGCTTCTTTACGCTTGAGCATCTCATCGATCTCGGCGATGTGCGCGTCGGTGGCCTTCTGGATCTCGGCCTCGAAGTGGTGCAGCTCGTCCTGCGAGATCTCGTGTTCGCGTTCCTGACGCTTGTAGTGGTCGTTCGCGTCGCGGCGGATGTTGCGCACCGCGACGCGCGACTCCTCGGCGTACCCCTTGCACAGCTTGACGAGGTCCTTGCGGCGCTCCTCGGTGAGCGGTGGGAACGGGACCCGGATGACGATGCCATCGTTGGACGGGTTGAAGCCGAGGTCCGCCGAGCGAATCGCCTTCTCCATCGCGCCGAGAGCGGACTTGTCGTAGGGGCTCACGACGAGAAGCTGCGGCTCCGGGGCGCTGATCGATGCGAGTTGATTGAGCGGCGTCAGTGCGCCGTAGTACTCCACGACCACCTTGTCGAGGATGCCCGCGGACGCGCGTCCGGTGCGCACACCGGCGAACTCGTTGCCCAGGGCCGCGACCGCCTTGTCCATACGCTCGATGGTCTCTTTCAGGGTGTGTTCGGGCATCAGGAGCCTCCTCGTACGATCGTTCCCACTGACTCTCCCAGGAGGGCTGCGGTGATGTTGCCCTCCTTCTCCATGTTGAAGACGATGATGGGCAGGTCGTTGTCCATCGCGAGACTGATCGCGGTGTTGTCCATCACCTTGAGGCCGAGGTTGAGCACGTCGATGTAGGCCAGCTCATCGAACTTCCTGGCATCGGGCACCTGCATCGGGTCGGCGTCGTACACACCGTCGACCTTGGTCGCCTTCATGATGCACTCGGCATGGATCTCAAGGGCCCTCAGGGCGGCCGTCGTGTCGGTGGTGAAGTACGGGTTGCCGGTGCCGGCCGCGAAGATGACGGTGCGGCCCTTCTCGAGGTGCCGGATCGCCCTTCTGCGGATGTAGGGCTCCGCGACGTCCTTCATCTCGATGGCCGACATGACACGGGTGAAGACCCCATGCGACTCGAGCGTGTCCTGAAGAGCGAGCGCGTTCATGACGGTGGCGAGCATGCCGATATAGTCGGCCTGGGCGCGGTCCATCCCCCTGGCCGAGGCCGCGACGCCCCGGAAGATGTTCCCGCCTCCGACCACGATGGCGACCTCCACGCCACCCGCGACGACCTGCTTGATCTGCGCCGAGAGGAAATCGAGTATGCGAGGGTCGATGCCGTAACCCGCATCCCCCATGAGCGCCTCGCCAGAGAGCTTGAGCAGCACGCGCTTGTACCGGTACCCGGTCATGGTCCTCCCTCGATATCGGCTCCTCGTGGCCGTACGGCCTCCGACGATGATAGACCAACGGGGCGGTGCATCGCACCGCCCCGTCGCCGTCACGCTATCAGCAGCCGCAGCCGCTGCTCTTGGGTTCGGGGTTGGTCTCGCCGAGAACGAGGCGCTCGAACCGTACAACGTCAACAGCGGCGCCCGCTTCCTTGGACGTCTGCTCGGCGCGCTGCTTGACCGTGATGTCAGGGTTCTTCACGAACACCTGCTCGAGCAGGCAGAACTCCTTGAAGAACTTGTCGAGCCGGCCCTCAGCGATCTTCTGCTGGATCGGTTCTGGTTTGCCGGTCTCAGCGGCCTGCGCCTTGTAGATGGACATCTCGTGCTCGACGACGTCCGCGGCTACCTCGTCGCGACGAACGGCAATCGGAGCAGCAGCGGCGATCTGCATGGCGACATCCTTTGCAAAGCCACGGACCACGTCGTTGGCGGCCGCCTCCGTCGAGCCGGTGGACACCTCTACGAGCACGCCGATGTTGCCGACGCCGTGGATGTAGACGCTCACGACACCCGCGTCGCTGGAAACCTCGTAGCGCGCGAAACGGGCGACACCCATGTTCTCACCGAGTTTGGCCACGGCTTCACCGAGGCGCTCCTCGACCGTGATCTCCGGACGGGCGAGGAACTCCTGAGCCATCAGGGCGTCCACGTCGGCCGGGGCGCCGGCGAGCACCTGCTGAGCGATCTCGGCCACGAACGAGGTGAAGTTCTCGTTCCGGGCGACGAAGTCGGTCTCGCAGTTGATCTCCACGATGGCGCCGGAACGGGCGTCGTCCGAGATCACACCGCCGATGACACCCTCGTTCGTCGCGCGACCGGCCTTCTTGGCGAGCGCGGCCAGTCCCTTGGTGCGCAGGATGTCGACCGCGGCCTCGAAGTCGCCTTCGGCCTCCACCAGCGCCTTCTTGCAGTCCATCATGCCGGCGCCGGTGCTCTCGCGGAGCTCCTTCACCATGCTTGCAGTGATCTCCATGACTCTCCTCCTCGGATGTGTGTCGTCAGCGCGGTCGAACGCTTACGCCGGTGCCGGTTCTACTCGGCCGGGGCAGCTGTGTCCGGCGCAGGTTCAGCGGCCGGTTCAGTGGCGGCGGGCGCGACGTTCTCGGCCGCCGGTGCGGTGGCCGATGCGTCCGACGCAGCAACCTCGGCCTCCTCGGCCGCGGGAGCGCCCTCGCCCGGCGTGACAAGACCGGCCGCACGCCGTCCGTCGAGCGCGGCGTCGGCGATCACACGGCAGATGAGCGCCACGGAACGGATCGCGTCGTCGTTCCCGGGGATGACGTAATCGACCTCGTCCGGATCGGCGTTGGTGTCGACCAGGCCGATGAGCGGGATGCCGAGACGACGGGCTTCGCGGACGGCGATCGCTTCACGCTTGGTATCGACGACGAACACGGCCTTCGGGGGATCGGCCATGTCGCGGATGCCGTTGAGGTCGCGCTGGAGCTTGTCGAGTTCGCGCCGGAGCAGGAGCGCTTCCTTCTTGGGAAGCTGGAGCATCGCGCCCGACTCCTCCATGTTCTCGAGCTCGAGCATGCGCTTGATTCGGCCGCGGATGGTCACGAAGTTGGTGAGCATGCCGCCGAGCCACCGCTGGTTCACGTAGGGCATGCCGGCGCGCTCGGCCTCGCGGCGGATGGAGTCCTGCGCCTGCTTCTTGGTGCCCACCAGCAGGACCGACCCGCCACGTGCGCTGAGGTCGCGAACGAACTTGTACGTGGCATCGACCTCACGCAGCGTGCGCTGCAGGTCGAGGATGTAGATGCCGTTGCGCTCGGTGAAGATGTAGGGCTTCATCTTCGGGTTCCAGCGGCGGGTCTGATGACCGAAGTGCACACCGGCTTCGAGCAGGTTCTTCATGGAAACGGACATGGTGGTGCCTCCTTCTGGTTGTCGCCTCCGCCCGCTTCTTCTCCCGTCGCGACCGGACATGCCGGCACCTCGCGCGGGATCCACGGGCGTGTGAATTAAGAGCGCGGGTATGGTAGCACGAAATGGCGTGGATGTGTGAGCGGCCTGAGCGGAACGCCCGAACCGAGCGGTCGTACGCTACCCGGACGCGCGTGAGGGCGTCAGCGCAGCCCGGCGAACTCCCGGCCGCACGTGTTGCAGACGAAGTACGCGTCGTAGTGACCGGGGTGTCCGGAATCCGGGACCAGGCGTAACGCGAGTTCGTTCTCGCACGCGGGACACCAGAGCATGCGCTTCAGGCCGACGTCATCCACGAGCGGCCCGACATCGCCTGTCTCGGGGCGCAGGAACACGTGAAAGGCATCCGCACCCGTGGAGCCGGCCCCGAACGCTTCGAGGGTGAGTGTGACCTTCTCGGAGACATCCGCAGGACGTGACTGATTCTTGATCAGGTAGTCGGTGGCCCCGAGAGAGACCGCCTGCTCGATGGCGGACTCCTCCCCGAGATTGGTGAGGATGACGACCGGGATGTCCTTGGTCCGGGGATCGGCCTTGACGGCCTCGAGGACCTGGAGGCCGCCCATGCGCGGCATGATGAGGTCGAGCAGGATCAGATCGATGGGCTGGTCACGCAGCACCGAGAGCGCCGCGAGGCCATCGGCCGCGTCGAGCACCTCGTAGCCGTCCTGCACGAGACGGTCGTGATACATCCGTCGAAGAAGGTCGGTGTCCTCCACGATGAGCACGCGTCTACCTGGCATATAGAGCTCCGTTCCCCCAGTGCGTATGCTAGCCGACGGGCAGGAAACCCTGAGCTGCGTGCAGTCGCGCCCGGAGCCTCAGCACCGCCTTGGTGTGTATCTGACTCACGCGCGACTCGGTGACACCGAGTACACTGCCGATCTCCTTGAGCGTGAGTCCTTCGTAATAGTACAACGCGATGACCGTCTTCTCGCGATCAGGGAGTCGATCGATCGCTCCAGCGAGTATCTCCTTGAGCTCAGCGCTCTCCAGCATGTGGACCGGGTCGTCGGCGGTCTCGTCGGGTATCGAGCCGAACGGGTCCATGCGGTCGTCGTGATCGGCGCCGGATGACCACATCTCCTCGAAGGAGATGACCGACGTGTACGACAGCTTGGTGAGTATGGCGCGGAGCTCCTGGGACGAGACCCCCATCTCATGCGCGATCTCGTTATCCGAGGGAACGCGCTTGAACCGGTTCTCGAGCGTGATGTAGGCGGCCTCGAAATCCCGGGCGCGGGAGCGCACTGATCGCGGGACCCAGTCCATGGCGCGCAGCTCGTCGATTATGGCGCCCTTGATGCGTGCGATCGCATAGGTCTCGAACTTGATCCCCCGCTCGGGATCGAACTTCTCGATGGCGTCGATGAGTCCGAAGATGCCGTACGAGACCAGATCGGCCGTGTCGACGGTCTGTGGAAGACCGGACGAGAGACGTCCCGCCACGTACTTGACGAGCGGCGAATACGCGATTATCAACCGGTCGCGTGCCCGGATGTCGTCGTCTGCCTTGAAAGACTCCCACGCAGCGGCAAGATCCGCCTTGGGATCGTTCCTCATACGATGTGGACCTCCGTCAGGCCCGCGGATGTGCCCCTCGATGCACCTCACGAAGATGCCTGGTACTCACGTGAGTATAAATCTGGGTGGTTGCCAGCGCAACGTGACCGAGCAGCTCCTGAACCGTTCTCAGATCCGCGCCACCCTCCAGCAGGTGAGTGGCGAACGAGTGGCGCAAATCGTGAGGGGTGAGGTGACGTGTCTGTGCGATCGAGGAGAGGTGACGGTCGAGCATCCGTCGCACTCCCGAGGGGGAGAGACGCGTGCCAAGACGGTTAAGGAACAGCGCGGTCTCCCCCGCACCTTTGTCAAGCGAAGGTCGTCCCTGGCGCATGTATGCGACGACCTGGCTCACGGCCAGTCGGTGGATGGGGACAATACGCTCACGCGAGCCCTTGCCCATCACACGAACCGTCGCGCTGGCGGTGTCCACGTCTCCGAGATCGAGGCCGGTAAGCTCCGAGACCCTGACTCCGCTGGCGTAGAGAAGCTCCAGGATCGCACGGTCTCGAAGGCCTTGCGGCGTCGAGGTGTCCGGGAGCGACAGGAGCTCGTCAAGAAACGGCTCGGGCGCCACGTCGGGCAAACGCTTGGGGATCTTCGGAGTGGACAGGACCGCGGCAGGACTCCCCGTGAGGTATCCACGTCTGACGAGGTATCGGTAGAAGGCCCGCACGGATGCGAGACGGCGCGCCACGGTGCGTCTGGCGTAGCGGGCGCGATCCAACTCGGCGAGGTAGCGGCGCAGGCGGCGGTGGTCGGCATCGAGGGGATGGACGCCTTCGCGCACGGCCCAGTCGGCGAATCCCGTGAGGTCTGACGTGTATGCGGCGATGGTCCGGGGTGACAGGTTCCGTTCCACCCGAAGGTGGACGATGAACTCATCTATGAGGCTTTCGGTCGAAGGGCGTTCCACCCGTCTACTCCCCCTCAGCCGATCCCGCCGTCCCGGCCGCGTTGGATAAGGCCCGGGCGGCTGTCGAGATAGGCAGCCATGTCGCCACGCGCACGTTCGCTGTATGCAGCATACCGCGAGCGCTTACCTTTGACCGGTGGATCAAGCGGGGGAAGGAGGCCGAAGTTCACGTGCATCGGCTGGTACGGTCGGGTGTGGGGGTCGGTGACATATGCGATGAGCGAACCGAGCGCAGTGGTGGGCGGCAGCACGACAGGGTCGGAGCCTTTGCGCATGGCCCAGGTGTTGAGGGCGGCCAGCAGCCCGGTGGCCGCGGCCTCGAGGTATCCCTCCGTGCCACTGAGTTGGCCGGCGACACGGACCCGTGGCAGCGCGCGGAGAGACAGGTCCGGTCCCAGGAGACGGGGTGCGTCGATGAACGTGTTTCGGTGCATGACGCCGTGTCGAAGGAAGACGGCTCCATCGAGACCGGGGATCATCCGGAAGACACGCTCCTGCTCGGCGAAAGTCAGATTCGTCTGGAACCCGACCAGGTTGTACGCGGTGTGCCCCCTGTTCTCCGCGCGGAGCTGCACGACGGCCCAGGGCCGCTCGCCGTTGCGTGGATCGACCAAGCCCACAGGCTTGAGCGCACCGAACCTGAGCGCGTCGATGCCGGTGCGGGCGATCTCCTCGACGGGCTGGCATGCCTGGAAGAGATCTCGTCGCTCGAAGTCACGCAGGGTGACACGCTGAGCGCCCACCAACTCGGCCACGAACGACTCATACTGCGTCCGGGACAAGGGGCAGTTGAGGTAGTCCGCCTGCCCGCCCTTGCCCCACCGCGAGGCTTCGAACACCTGACTGCGGTCTACGCTCTGCGCCTCCACGATAGGCGCTGCAGCATCGAAGAACGAGCGGTGTTCGCTGCCGACGATCCGGGAGAGCGCATCCATCAACGCGTCGCTCGCCAGCGGGCCGGCGGCTATGATGACATCGCCATCGGGCATCCGTTCTACCTCGGAGTGCACAACCGTGATGAGGGGATGTCCTTCGATGGCCGCGGTGGTGGCATCACTGAACGCCGAACGATCGACCGCAAGCGCACCACCGGCAGGAACGGCCGTGTTGCGGGCTGTCGCGAGGATGAGAGAACCCAGATCGGCGAGCTCGCGTTTGAGGAGTCCCGCGGCGGTGGTCGGGTCGTCACTCTTCAGGGAGTTGGAGCATACGAGTTCTGCGAAGCGATCGGTGTGATGCGCAGGCCCCATACGGATCGGGCGCATCTCGTGCAGACGCACCGGCACGCCGCGCCGTGCGAGTTGCCACGCCGCTTCTGAGCCCGCAAGACCCGCGCCGACGACAGTGACAGACTCCAAGACCACTCTCCGATCATACGGACGACATCATCAGGTTGCGGCGTAGGGTATCACGTCACACCGTACCGCCCGTCAGGGTATCGTGCGATCAGTCCCTGTGCCTCGAGACTGCCGAGCGTCCTTGCCATCGACACGATGTCGACACCCAGAGCGCGAGCGAGGTCGTCCGGACACATCGGGTCCGCTGTGAGCGCGCGGACAGCTGGATCCGTGCACACGGGTGTGTTGGCGGGAAGGGACCCCTCCCATCCGAGGAGCGCCGCGAGCTCAGCGGGGTCGGTGGCCATCGCGGCACCTTGTCTGATGAGACGGTTCGCGCCGCGTGACTCGGGAGAGAAGATGGATCCCGGCACAGCCACGACGTCTCTGCCGGCATCGAGTGCCGCGTCGGCAGTGGAGAAGGTGCCGCTGGGGAGTCCCGCTTCGACCACCAGCACCGCATGAGACAGGCCCGCGATGATGCGGTTCCGGCGCACGAACGTCCAGCGGGTGGGCTGGTGTCCGAAGGGATACTCGGAGACGACCGCATGCTCCGCACGCATGGTGGCGAGTTCTTGTGCGGACCTGCGGGGGTAGTCGATGTCGGGGCCGCATCCGAGGACAGCGACCGACGGACCCCCGGTGGCAAGCGCGGTGCGGTGCGCCTCTGTATCGCAGCCGACCGCGGCGCCCGAGATGACCGTGATGCCCGACCGCGCCGCCCACTCGGCGAACATGCGCGCGCATCGCAGTCCGTACGGTGTGGCCTTCCGCGATCCTACGATAGCCAGACCGGGCACGAGCGCGCCGGGGTCACCGACTCCGTAGAGCCGCTCTGGGGGATCAGGCGTACGGGCGAGCAACTCGGGATACCCTGGCGTCCCGAGCCGAAGGACGAAGCGGCCACCCCTCATGACTGCTCCCAGCAACGGTACGCCAGCGCTTCGCTCAGGTGGCCCGATCCGATGTCGTCACAGGCCTCGAGGTCCGCGAGCGTGCGAGCGACTCTGAGGACACGAGTGACTGCGCGCCCCGACAGGCACGAGGCGCGTGCAGCAGAGGCCAGGTACGCCCGCGCTTCGCGAGTGAGGGATCCGCGGAGGTCACCCGGAGGACGTGAGGCGGCGAACGCTCGTGCACGCACGACCCTCTCTCGCACATCGTCCGTCGAAGGGCGCTTCGCCCCATGCTCGAGAAGCAGCGACGGGTCGATCCGGTCCACTCGCATCGATATGTCGATACGATCGTACATGGGTCCACCGATGCGGCCGAGGTACCGGGATACGGCCCCCTCGGAGCACCTACACACACGCTCCGGGTCCCCTGCATAACCACAGGGGCACGGGTTCATGGCCGCCGCCAAAGTCACGCGTGCGGGGTACCTGATAGCGCCGTTCGCGCGTACGAGCGTGACGAGCCCCTCCTCGATAGGTTGCCGCAGCGCCTGGAGCGCAGCTGGCGCGAACTCCGCGATCTCGTCCAGGAAGAGCACTCCGTTGTGCGCAAGGCTGATCTCCCCGGGGCGGGGCGGGGTGCCACCACCGACAAGCCCGGCGACTGTACAGGAATGGTGGGGGGCGCGGAACGGGCGCGCACCCTCGATGATGGCGCGTGGGTCGACCCCTGCCACCGAGTGTATGAGCGCTGACTCCAGGCGCTCCTTGTCTTGAAGCGGCGGAAGCAGTCCGGCGAGCGCTCTGGCAAGCATGGTCTTCCCGGATCCAGGAGGGCCCGTCATCAGCAGATGATGTCCTCCTGCAGCGGCCACCTCGAGGCATCGCTTCGCCGTCTCATGTCCCGCGATGTCTTCAAGTCTGACCGACAATGGCTGTGGGCCACAGGGTCCGCCCCGTTCCAGCGTGAGTGCATCGGGGAGCCCTGCACGCAGGGAACCGAGGTCCGCAAGAGCTCGGAACCCGAGACCGGGGACGACCGACACGACATCCTCCGAGCCGGCCGGTCCGAGGAGTTCCCTGCCGCGTGAGGCAGCCGAGATCGCGTGGGCGAGCATGCCCGGGACATCGCGCACCGTGGCATCGAGTCCGAGCTCGCCGACGGCTGAGAGGTCGGCGAAGGTGGCGGCAGGTATCTGGCCCGTTGCACAGAGGACGGCCAGCGCGATGGGCAGGTCGAAGCCTGTACCGTGCTTGCGTAGTGGCGCAGGCGCCAGGTTGACGATGACCCGCGCGTTGGGAAACTCGTATCCGGCGGTCCTCAAGGCGGCGCGGACGCGATCCCGCGCTTCCTGGACGGCGGCGTCGGGCAGGCCTACGATCCCGAACACCGGCAGGCCGGATGAGACGTCCGCCTGCACCTCTACGGGGACCGCCTCCACTCCATGCAGCGTGGCCGTGGTGATGGTGGCTTGCACGATATGTCACGCCACGAACGCTGCGCGATGGTGTCTCAACAGTGCGCGATCGTCCGAGATCACTGCCACTGAGACCACGTCGAACCGGACTGCGCAGTCGGTGAGACCTGCAGAGGAGATGTAACCCTGCGCAAGCCTGGCGAGTCTGCGCTGCTTCGAGGCCGATACAGCTTCTTCCGGCGTGCCGGTGGAGGTACTTCGCCGGGTCTTCACCTCACAGATGACCAACTCCTCGCCGTCGAGGGCGATGATGTCGATCTCCCCCCGCTCGGTCCGCCAGTTCCGCTCGAGGATCTCCATCCCCATCCGCTCCAGATACGCCGCGGCGGCGCTCTCTCCACACATGCCGATGTCTGTGCTTCCCATGCCTGCTCCTTTCAACACACGGAGCATGACCGCTGACGTGAACCAGGATGTGAACCGTTCCTAACCGGGGACGGGTCCGGGCTTAGAAGAGCCGCTGAGCGGAGCAGGGAGCGAACGACCGACGATGGACCGGCGACGGGCCGAGACGGTCGAGCGCCTCAAGGTGTGAAGGGCTTCCATAGCCCTTGTTGCCGGCGAAACCGTAGTCCGGGAATCGGGCGTCGAGTTCCACCATCAGGCGGTCGCGGGCGACCTTGGCCACTATCGAAGCAGCGGCGATGGCGCGTATATGGCGGTCACCCCCGACGTATGCGGTGCACGGGGGACCCAATAGTACGGGAAGACCATCCACCAACACGTGGTCTGGGCGCATGCTCAGGGCGTTCACAGCGTCGCGCATGGCGCATAGATTCGCCTGGGCGATACCGAGTCTGTCGATCTCGTCGGGGCCGACATGCGCCACCGCCAACCCGAGTGCCTGCTCGCGTATGACCCTGTCCAAACGCTCGCGTGCCTGAGCCGAGAGCCGCTTCGAATCGGTCAGCCCTGGCAAGGATGTCTCACGTGGGAGCACGCATGCGCACGCTGAGACCGGACCTGCGAGAGCGCCGCGGCCGACCTCATCGACGCCCGCGACGCAGAGGAGACCCTCATCTATGAGCGCGATCTCGACCCGCGCGAGCGCGTCGAGCCGCTCCGCTTCGCGAAGGGTACGCTCCAGGCGACGGTGCGCCCGGCCCACGGCGGCTACGACCCCCGGACGGTCATCCTGCAAGAACCGCTCCAGCAGCGACGGCAGGTGATCGACGCCGGCGCTCGCGAGGAGGGCGACCACTGTGGCGACAGAAGGTGTGTCCATGCGGACAGTGTAACCCCGACACGACGAAGGCCCCGGACGGATCCGGGGCCTTCAGGCGATACGGGATGCTAGTGGCGCAGTTCCTTGACGCGCGCGGCCTTGCCGACCTTGTCGCGCAGGTAGTAGAGCTTGGAACGCCGCACCTTGCCGCGCGAAACCACCTCGAGCGCGACGATCTTGGGCGAATGCACGGGGAACGTACGCTCCACGCCCACGGCAAACGAGATCTTGCGGACCGTGAAGGTCTCACGATTGCCAGCGCCATGGCGCCGGATCACGATGCCCTGGAACGGCTGAACGCGCTCGCGGGAGCCCTCGACGACCTTGTACATGACCTTGACGGTATCCCCTACGCCGAACTCGGGTAGGTCTTCACGCAGCTGCTGCTGCTCGATAGCGCGGATCTTGTCCATGAGCGTTCCTGTTCAGTCTGTGGTGTCTTCAGTCAGGTGCCAGGAGGCACGAGTGCACAGTATAGCGAAGGGTCGTGACACAGGCAACGGGGCCGGGCATGTCGGGAAGCATCCCTCATCCTGGGGACTACGCCGCATTCGGCAGTGATGAGACTCTCGAGTCCCAGTGGCTCTTCCATGTCTTGTTGTATCGCATCACCAGGAACGGGAGAAGTGCGGCCGCT
>DSAI01000011.1 GCA_011372845.1 Actinomycetota bacterium | reverse complement strand
TCGCCGAGCTCGGCGACCAGGCGCTCGTGAAGAAGGTCTTCGAAGATATCGCGCCGCGGTACGAGGAGCGGCAGGGTGGCTACACGCGCATCCTCAAGCTTGGTCCGCGCAAGGGCGATGCTGCCCCGATGGTCATCCTGGAGCTCGTGGACTAGTATCGGGCCGCGAGGTCACGACGAGCGACAAGAGCCC
Source organism: Actinomycetota bacterium (assembly GCA_011372845.1). Classification (GTDB taxonomy): domain Bacteria; phylum Actinomycetota; class Coriobacteriia; order Anaerosomatales; family Anaerosomataceae; genus Anaerosoma. The sequence continues at coordinate 13,778 of DSAI01000011.1, read as the reverse complement.
CGCATCGCGGGGCCCTTCGCGGTTCGGAGAGGAAGCCGGTGATCGTATTCGAGCATGTGGGGTTCGCCTACCCCGGCGCTGCGGCGCCGGCGCTCGACGACGTCTCTGTCTCCGTGTCACCGGGTCAGGTCCTGGCGCTGCTAGGGCCGAACGGCTCGGGCAAGTCCACGCTGGCGCGGCTCGGCAACGGCCTCCTGGTCCCCTCGGCGGGTGTCGTACGGGTCGATGGGATGGACACCGCCGATGAGGACACCGTCTGGGACGTCCGCTCCCGGGTAGGATTCATCCAGCAGAACCCCGAGAACCAGATAGTAGGGACACTCGCCGAGGAGGATGTCGCGTTCGGACCGGAGAACCTCGGCGTACCTTCAGATGAGTTGCGGGTGCGTGTCGATGACGCGCTTGCCGCAGTGGGCCTTTCGGGGTTCCAGCGTCGTGAGCCGCATCTCCTGTCCGAAGGTCAGAAGCAGCGGCTTGCTATCGCGGGCGCACTTGCAATGCGTCCGTCGTACCTGATCGCCGACGAGCCCACCGCGATGCTCGATCCGGTGGGGCGGCGCGACGTGCTCGGCGCGCTCCGGGATCTGAGGCGACGCGGAGTGGGCATCCTGCACGTGACGCATCACCTCGCCGACGTCGTGGATGCGGATGAGGTCGTGGTCCTCAGGAATGGGCGCATCGCGTACCAGGGGACGCCGAAAGCCCTGATGGCCGATCCGGGACATGCGCGGACGCTGGCGGTCGAGGTCCCGCCCGAGGCGGAGCTCGCGGATGCTCTGCGCAGGGGCGGCGTTCCGGTTCCCGCCGGGGCATCGACGCCCGAGGCGATAGCGGAGAGCGTATGGCACTCGTAGCCCGCGATGTGTCATACACGTATGCCGGAGGACGGTCTTTCGGCGTGGAGGCCCTGCGCTCGGTCGACCTGTCGCTCAAGCGCGAGGATCTGGTGGTGGTGACAGGCACCACGGGATCGGGCAAGTCCACGCTGCTCCGGCTGCTCGCGGGACTGCTCGCGCCGTCACAGGGCACGGTGGCCGTCGATGGCATGGACCCGTCGGCGCGCGAAGCGCGAGGATCGGTGGCAATCGTCTTCCAGGATCCCGAGACCCAGTTCTTTGCCGAGACGCTGCATGCCGACGTCATGTTCGGCCCACGGAACCTCGGCCTGGATTACGCCTCGGAAGAAGCGGACCGCGCACTGCGGACGGTCGGACTCGATCCCGATATCTACGGTGGCAGGTCGCCCTTCACGCTGTCGGGAGGGGAGGCCCGGCGCGGCGCGATCGCCGGCGCTCTGGCCATGGCTGCGCCGTACCTGCTGCTCGATGAGCCGACATCGGGCCTGGACGCCGACGGCAGGCGCTCCATCCGCGAAGCGCTTGCCGCGGAACGCAGGAGAAGCGGCGTGCTGGTGGTGACGCACGATCCGATGGAGTTCCTGGACGAGGCCACGGCCGTCGTGGCGCTCGACTCGGGGGCCGTCGCATTCTCGGGCACCCCGCAGGAACTCTATGCTGACCCGGCGCCGTACACCCGTGCCGGGCTGGAACTTCCGCCGGTCGTCCGTACGCAGTTGCTTGTCCGTGATGCGGGCATGCGTCTTGAGCATGTGGTGTGCGACCCGGCCCGGGCGGCCGAGTCCCTGCTCACGGCGCGGGGTGCGTCGTCATGAGGGTGCCGACGACCTTCGGGCAGTACGTGCCCGTTGACTCCCCGGTCCACTCCCTGGACCCGCGCGCCAAGATGGGCGTCATCGTCGCGTTCACGCTCGGTCTGTTCCTGGTGGACGGTCTTGCCGGGATGAGCGTGTTCGCGGCGGCAGTGGGAGTCGTCTTGCTCGTCTCGCGCGTCCCTCCCCGCATCGCATTCAGGGGTCTCCGCGCGCTCGGTCTGATCCTGGTGTTCACGTTGCTGGCCCACGCCTTGCGGTGGGAGCCGGCCACCGTGAGCCTCGTGCGCGTCGGGCCGGTGGGCGTGGATGCCGACGGGTTGCTGAGGGGCGTCTTCTTCGCGGTGCGTATCGTCCTGCTCGTGGTCGGCACGTCGTTGCTGACCCTCACCACCACCCCCGTGCAGCTGACCGACGCACTGGAGACGTTGATGCGTCCGTTGGGGCGGATCGGTTTCCCTGCTGGTGAGGTGGCGATGATGCTGACCATCGCGCTCCGCTTCATCCCCACCACCGCGCAAGAGGCCGAGAAGATCATCGTCGCTCAGACAGCGCGAGGAGCACGCTTCGATGAAGGTGGACTCGTTGCGCGGGTCCGCGCCTACGTGCCGGTGCTCGTGCCGCTGTTCGTCAATCTGTTCCGCCGGGCGGAGGATCTCGCGGTGGCCATGGACGCTCGCTGCTACCGGGGCGGACGCGGCCGGACCCGGCTGCACATCTCGGTGATGCGGGCACGCGACTGGGCGGTGCTACTGTTGTCGTGGGCCGGCTTCGTGACGGTCGGCATCCTGGTGTAGGGGGCGCTATGTCGGGGGTACTGGCGATCACAGTCTCTTACGACGGCAGCGGCTTTGCGGGGTTCGCCCGCCAGCCGGGGCTGTCTACGGTGCAGGGCGAGATCGAGTCGGCGCTGGCGACCGTGTTGCGACGCGAGGTCGAGACCGTGGGAGCCGGGCGGACCGATGCGGGCGTCCACGCGCTCGGGCAGGTCGTCAGCTTCGAGGCCGATGGAGCGGAGCCGGACGGTCCGTCGCTGCTTCGCTCACTGAATGCGCTCACGCCGTCCGGGATCGTGGCCACCGGTGTGCGCCGTGCGGCAGGTGGGTTCAGCGCCCGGCATTCGGCGGTGGCCCGCGAGTACCGGTACCTGCTTGTGCCCGGGCCTGTGTCACCGCTGTTCCTGGACCGATATGCATGGTGGGTGAGGCACACACTGGACCTGGGCGCGATGCGTGATGCCGCCGCCTGTCTCGTGGGTGAGCACGACTTCCGATCGTTCTGCGTGACCGAGTCGGGGAGGGGCCGTCGCACGTGCCGGTATCTCGATCTCGTGCAGGTCGAGCCGGCGGTTATGCTCGGTGAGCACGTCGTGATGATTCGGGTCACCGGCAACGCGTTCCTGCACTCGATGGTCCGGGTGATAGTGGGAAGCCTGGTGGAGGTGGGCGCGGGTCGACGGCCGGTGGCGTGGATGGCCGAGACGCTCGAGGCGCGGGATCGCAGGGTCGCAGGCCCTACCGCTCCACCGCAGGGACTGACCCTCTGGCACGTCACCTATCCCGACGAGTGCTGGCTTTAGGCGTGAGGATCCGCCCGGGCCTGTCGGCGCCCGGGCGCCCGGCTGCATGCATCGGGTCGCCATACCCTTCTGACCTGGGGTGATGTACGTATCGTGCGCTGTGATCAGCCATAGATACGCCCGGACGCGTTGGTTGACACCCCACACCTGCGCGGATAAACTGCAAGGGTTCGTTTCGAGAGCCCCGTGAACTCGACAAACGACTACGTCCAGCACGTCTTGGAGGAACCAGTTGAAGACCTACTACGCAAAGCCCGGCGAGGTGGAGCGCGAGTGGCTGCTCGTCGATGCCACTGATATCCCCCTCGGCCGTCTGGCGAGCGAGGTCGCTTCCATTCTCAAGGGGAAGCGCAAGCCGCAGTACACCCCGAACGTCGATACCGGCGACTTCGTCGTCGTGATCAACGCATCGAAGGTGAAGCTCACCGGCAACAAGCTCGCTGACAAGAAGAAGTACCGCCACTCCGGTTACCCGGGTGGCCTCAAGGAGACCCCCATCTCCGAGATGCTCGCGAAGAGGCCCGAGCGCGTCATCGAGGGCGCGGTCAAGGGCATGCTTCCCAAGAACACGCTGGGGAGGGCCATGGGCAAGAAGCTCAAGGTCTACGGCGGCCCGGACCATCCGCACCAGGCCCAGAACCCCCGTCAGATCACCCTGGAGGTCTAACGTATGGCTGAGAGCAAGGCAGTCTACTGGGGCACCGGCCGACGCAAGACGTCGGTCGCCCGTGTGCGGCTCATCCCCGGTTCAGGCCAGATGACGGTCAACGGCCGTGCGTTCGCCGACTACTTCGGGCGCGAGGTCATGAAGGGCTACGTCGAGCAGCCGTTCAAGGTCACTGAGACCATCGGTCACTTCGACGTGTTCGCGAACATGAAGGGCGGCGGTCTCTCGGGTCAGGCTGGCGCGATGCGTCACGCGATCTCCCGTGCGCTGCTCGAGGCCGGTGACGATTACCGCGCCGAACTCAAGCGTGCAGGCCTGCTGCGCCGCGACCCCCGTATGGTGGAGCGCAAGAAGTACGGTCTCAAGAAGGCCCGCAAGCGGCCGCAGTTCTCGAAGCGCTAGAGCTGCGACATCAGGAACGATGCGAAAGCCCCCCGACCGGATGGTCGGGGGGCTTCCCTGTGCGCGGCGGATCGATGACGTCTAGAGCACCGTGACGCTCTTGGCGAGGTTCCGGGGCTTGTCGACGTCACACCCCCGTGCCACCGCAAGGTGGTACGCGAAGAGCTGCAGCGGGATACTGGCGATCAGCGGGTTCAGTTCGTCGCGCACCTTGGGGATGAAGATCACATCGTCGGCGATCCTGGCGATCTGTTCGTCGCCCTCGCTCGCAACGGCGATCACCGGGCCCTTGCGCGCCCGGATCATCTCGAGGTTGGCCATCGTCTTGGCGTACATGAAGTCCTGCGGGACCAGGAAGACCGTGGGGGTCTTCTCATCGATCAGGGCGATCGGACCGTGCTTCATCTCAGCAGCCGAGTAGCCTTCGGCGTGGATGTACGAGATCTCCTTCAGCTTGAGTGCGCCTTCAAGAGCGGTGGGGTAGCTGTAGCCCCGGCCGAGGAAGAAGAAATCGTCCGCCTCGGCGTACTTGAGCGCGATCTCCCTGATCGCGTCGCTCTGGGCGAGCACCTGCTCGATCTGTGCAGGCAGCGCCTCGAGCCCCTTGAACGTCTTCATGGCCTGGCCGGCGGAGAGCATGCGCATGCGCCCGAGGTGGATGGCGAGAAGCTCGAGACACACGAGCGTGGCGATGAAGGCCTTGGTGGAGGCGACACCGATCTCAGGTCCCGCATGCATGTAGATGCCGCCGTCGGCCTCACGGGCGATCGTGCTGCCCACGACGTTCACGATCGCGAGCGCCCTGTGTCCACGGCGTTTCGCCTCACGCAACGCCATCAGCGTGTCGGCGGTCTCGCCCGACTGAGAGATGACGAGCACGAGCGTGTCACGCCGTACAGGCGCCATGCGATAGCAGAACTCGTGCGCGAACTCCACCTCCACGGGGATGTGCGCCAGGGCCTCGATGATGTACTCGCCGATGAGTGCGGCGTGCCAACTGGTGCCGCTCGCGGCGATGATGATCCGCTGCACCGAGCGCAGCTCGGCGGGCGTCATGTTCAGGCCGCCGAACCGGGCTGTGGCGCCCTCGCTGTCGATCCGGCCCCTGATCGCGTTCTCCACAGTGCGGGGCTGCTCGTGGATCTCCTTGAGCATGAAGTGCTCGAAGTCGCCACGTTGTGAGTCCTCGGCATCGAACTCGAGTTTGCTGATCTGAACGTCGGCGGTGTCGGTTCCGAGGTTGTGCACCTCGAACGATCCAGCCGTGACGGTGGCCACGTCGTAGTCGTTGAGGAACACCACCTGCTTGGTGTGGGCCACCACGGCGTTGGAGTCGCTCGTGAGGAAGTTCTCGTCCTCCCCGATACCGACAATCAACGGTGAACCACGACGTGCTCCCACGATCACGCCCGGCACCTCGCTCGATATCACCGCGATGCCGTACGTTCCGATCACTTCACGGAGCGCGGCCGAGACCGCTTCGTTGAGCAGGCCCGGCGTGGCGTCGCCGTCACGGAGACGCTCGTAGTGCACGCCGATCAGGTGCGCGAGAACCTCTGTGTCGGTTCCCGACTGGAACTCGTGCCCCGCATCGAGGAGTCGCACCTTCAGCTGCTCGTAGTTCTCGATGACGCCGTTATGCACCACGGCGATACGGCCCGATGCGTCGAGATGGGGATGTGAGTTCTCATCCGAGGGCTCACCGTGGGTCGCCCATCTGGTGTGGGCGATACCCATGGTGCCGGGCGCGGGCTGGTCGGCGAGGGGGCGCGCGATGCCCTCGTCGATCTTGCCCTTCTTCTTGCGTACCGTGATGGCGTCGTCCTGAAGGACGGCGACACCCGCGCTGTCATACCCCCGGTACTCCAGTCGCCTCAAACCTTCGAGCAGTACCGGTGATGCTGGCTTCGGTCCAACGTAGCCGATGATTCCGCACATTCGGTTACCTTTTCCGTTGTACGAGCGGTCTGGTCGCGGGCGGTCGTCGCCTTGTGGGTGGCGAAGGCGCGGGCCGGTGCATCAGCGGAGGTCGATGATCTCGTACCCCCTGGATCCGACCTCGTCGCGGCGGTCGAGCAGCTCCATGGCCGCCGTCTCGTCGAGAACGTACACGAGCGTGCCGCCGTCGGCAACGCAGCTCTGACTCCGGCTGATCGGGACATCGCAGGTGACATCGCCGAGGATCGATTCGGCCACCGGGGCGGTCTTGCGGCTCCCGTTCGCGACAAGAACGACCGTTCTGGCCTTGTAGACGAGTTCGGCTCCCATGGATATCGCGTAGCGTGGGCTCTCATCGACGGACGCGAAGTGACCGTCCGTCACCGCGTTCTCAACAGTGTTGTCATCCAGTCGGACCAGCAGCATGCTGTTGCCGTCGAAGGGGATGCCGCTCTCGTGGAACGCCACGTGCCCCCGGCCTCCAACGCCTACCACGTGAAGGTCGATCCCGCCGAAGCGCTCGATCTTCGCCTCATACGCGTCGAGCACTTCCCGTCGGATCCACCCGAGGAAGCCGTCGGCGTCGGGCCTGATGACGATCGCCTTGCCCTTGTCGGTGCCCTGGAGCTCGTACTGCGACGGCTTGGCTTCGAGCGCGGCCACCAGCTCGTCCTGGTCGATGAGCGTGCCCCATGGGACGTTCGTCTCGGTGAATGTGGGGTCGAGCAGACCGAAGAGCTCCCGGATCATGAAGTAGCTGTACGACTCGGGATGGAGCGCCCGCTGCTGGGCGTTCTCGCCGGGGAGCCCGACGTACTCGTCGAGATTGAAGCTCCTGACCCTGGAGGCATCGATCGTCCCTTCGTTGAACGCGCGCGCGAGCTCCTTGTACAGTCCGGTGGGTGAGTTTCCGGTGGCCAGGCCGAGCACATACTCGTCCTTGGCAGCCTGCTTCTCCTTGATATCGGCTATGACGACATCGGCCGCCACCCTGCTCATGTGGTCGAAATCGCGTGTGACAAAGATCTTGAAGGGCATGGCGGCTCCCTATCCGATGGAGTCTCTGACGACGTCGGCCACCTGAGCGGCCAGCCTCTCGGTCACGTCGTCCGTGGGCCCTTCTACCATGACACGGCACATGTTCTGGGTTCCCGAGTACCTCACCAGGACGCGGCCCTCTTCGCCGAGTTCGGCCTCGGCGGTCTTGATCGCCTCCACGATCGCGGGAACGGTCTCGATCGGAGGCTTGCTCTTCACGTCGACGTTGATGAGCTTCTGCGGGAACACGTCCATCAGCTTGGCGAGCCCGGACAGAGGTCGTCCGGTCTTGACCATCGCGGCGAGCAGCTGCATGGCGGTGAGGATGCCGTCTCCTGTGGTGTGGTGTTCGAGGAAGATCATGTGCCCGGACTCTTCGCCTCCGATGATGGCGCCGAGTCGCTGCATGTCCTCGAGCACATACCGGTCGCCGACTTTCGCTGCGTGGTGCTTGAAGCCGTAGCGCTTGCAGGCGATGCGGAGCCCGAGGTTGCTCATGATGGTCGAGACGACGAGATCGTTCTTGAGGCGGCCTTCGTCCTTGAGCGCCTTGGCGCAGATCATGAGGATCTGATCACCGGTGATCTCGTTTCCGAGCTCGTCAACTGCGATCAGCCTGTCGGCGTCGCCGTCGAACGCGAGTCCCACCGCTGCACCAGCCTCGACCACGGCTTTGCGAAGGTCCTCCGTGTGCTGCGAGCCGCATCGATCGTTGATGTTCAGGCCGTTGGGCTCATCGTGGATCACGGTCACGTCCGCGCCGAGCTCGGTGAACGCGTCCGGCGCCACGCGATACGCGGCCCCGTTCGCCGTATCGAGCACGATCTTCATGCCCTCCATAGACAGCTCGCGCGGGAAGGTGTTCTTCAGGAAGACGATGTAGCGGCCGGTCGCGTCATCGAGGCGGTATGCGCGTCCCATGTCGTGGGGCGCTGGCACCATGGAGGGAAGGTCGTCCCCGAGCATGAGCTCCTCGATGGCGTCTTCCTGGGCGTCGGACAGTTTGAAGCCGCGACCCGAGAAGACCTTCAGTCCGTTGTCCTGGTATGGGTTGTGCGACGCGGAGATGACGATGCCCGCATCGGCGCGCATGCTTTCGGTGATGAAGGCGATGCCGGGGGTGGGCAGTACGCCCACGAGGTAGGGGACGCCTCCCATCGATGTCACGCCGGCCTCGAGCGCGCTCTCCAGCATGTAGCCGGACAGGCGGGTGTCCTTGCCGATGACCACCCGCGTGGTGTGGTGCTCCTCGCTCAACACCTTCGTGACCGCCTGGCCGAGCGAGAAGGCGGTCATGGCGTCGAGGGGGTACTTGTTGGCTTCCCCGCGGATGCCGTCGGTCCCGAACAGCTTACCCACCACAGGCTCCTCTTCTCAGGTGTCTCGTCTCATGCGGGCGGAAGGTCCATCGCCGGCAGGATGTCAGCAGCCTCTTGTGTGAGGCGTGCGACGATCTCCTCGAGCCACTGTACTCCTGCCGCTTTCGCTTCCGGGCTGAGGCCCTGCATCGTTTCCAGGTAGTTACCCGCCTTCCAGGATCCCTCGATGTGCCGCAGGAACGCCGATGCGTCGGCGATACCGCGCGCTTCCATGAAGACCGTCGCGATGCGGTCCACTCCAGCCGCGAACTGCTCGGCAGCCTCGGTGGAGCGGGGTACCTTGGCCGCCATGGCCGACAGACGCTTGGTGCGTTCGGTCTTCGCGAGCGCGAGCATGTCGAGCGCGCCCTCATACACGAGGTCGCCCAGGGCCTGCCGCTCGAAGAACGGCGCACGCACTTCGCGGTACCAGTGCTCGAGCGCGACGAGGTTGGCCAGGTACGCCAGGTTGTTCGCCACCACTCGCGAAAGGTTGCGGTACGAAAGGGGTTGATGCTGCCGCTCGTGGCTATCGGGTGGCGATGCGAACACGAGGCGGTCCTCGCCGACGTCCGCCCGGAGGACGGATCCGGCCGCGACCACCGTTCCGTAGCCCACCCTGACGGGTCCTACCGCGCCGCCCTGTCCCCCGAGGAAGATGGGTGGCCGGTCGAGCATGACGCCGCGTGGGACGTCGCCGAAGAGAGATGCGGTCGTCTTGTCTCCATCAGGCGTGTAGTTGAAGTGGACGTATGAGCTCCCGACCTCGCTGTGGTCCTTCCTGCTCGTGCCGCCGGCCATGAAGCAGTCGCAGAAGTTGATAAGGCTGCCGAGCGTCACGAACGGGAAGAGGATGGTCTGCTTCAGGCCTACGCAGTGCGCACCGTTCGCCTCCTCCTCCAGAAGACATCCCTCGCGCACCTGGGCGCCGAGGCCCATGTTGGCCTTCTCGAGGAATACCGACCGCTTGAAGTAGCCGCCCTTGAGGACGACACGCGGGCCAAGCCTGCAGTCGTCGAGTGTGACCGGCCCCTCGGCCCCGAGCGTGCAGCCCTCCGATATCACCGTGCGTTCGCCGTAGATACGGCATCCGGGGTAGATGGTGACGCTGTCGCCTGAGATCCGGGTGACATCGACCTCGTCACCCACGTTGACGCTCAGGGGGGCGCGGACGTGGACCCCTTTCTCGATCAGCCGGACGACGTTCTCGTGAGCGCGTGGCTGCGGATCCATTGGGGCCTCCTTGGCGGGCCGCGTGTTCGATGCGAGCGAGTCCATCTTAGCCGTGCTCCCGGGGGTCTGGGCAAGACTCCCGCAGCGCAACTCCACTGTCAAGGACGACCCGCGCTCCAGCGCTGCCACGGGGCGGAGCCTCTTCCGTGAGCAGTTCGCGACGTGTAAGGTTGTGCGGTCCACCCGTGACACAGGAAGCAGAAGACGCATGAGTGCAGAACACCGGGCGATCACAGGGCTCGGCGTGGACATAGTCGAGATCGCGCGTATGCGCGATGCGCTCGAAAGGCGCCCCAGCATGAAGGAGCGGCTCTTCTCGGATGAGGAGCGTGCCTACTGCGAGGGTCGCAACAAGCCGGAGATCCACTACGCTATGCGGTTCGCCGCGAAAGAGGCGGTTCTCAAAGCGCTGGGTACGGGTTTCTCGGGCATGCGCTTCCGGGACGTCGAGGTCGTGCGCGATGAGAGGGGACGACCGTCTCCGCATCTGAGCGGGCGCGCCGCCGAGGTGGCAGAGGCCGCGGGAGTCGTGGAGGTGCACCTCTCGCTGTCGTTCACCCATGAGAACGCAGTGGCGTCGGCCGTGGCGATCACCGAGGACATGCGCCCGAAGGTCGAGGCAGAGGTCGAAACCCCGCAGGAGCGGCTCGCGGCGTCGTTCAAGGACGCGCGGTCTTTCCTCGACGAGGTGGGGAACGAACAGCCCTGAGAGCACGACGAGCAGGTCCATCGGATCTCCCGTGAGGCCATGCGCCTTCTGGCAGGGAGGGGGGCACATGCGGTACGCGCTCACATCGGAGCGGATGCGCGCAGCGGAGGCCGCGGCGGACACGACGCTCAGCGGTCTGATGGAACGTGCGGGCGCCGCTCTCGCCGCCGAGGTCCAGCGCGCCCATCCGTCGGGCAGCGTGACAATCGTGTGCGGCACAGGCAACAACGGTGGTGACGGCTGGGTCGCGGCCCGTGCGCTCGCCGAGGCGGGTCGCGCCGTGCAGGTGCTCGCGCTCCGGGAACCTGATGGGCTCGCCGGCGAGGCCCGTGAGGCTGCAGTGGCGGCATCGGGAAGCGTCGCATGGCAGCATGTGTCCGATGCGCGCACGCTCGAGCGAGCTGTCGAGGGCTCATCGGTCGTGATCGACGCGATCTTCGGGATCGGTCTCCACGGCGCCGTGCGCGAGCCGTACCGCTCCCTCATCGGCGCCATCGCCACATGCGGTGTTCCGGTGGTCTCGGCCGACATACCTTCGGGGCTTGACGCCGATACCGGTGTGGCTGCGGGTCCTGTCGTAAAGGCCGCGATGACCGTGACCTTCTCGGCACTGAAGCCGGGGCTGCTCATGGAGCCGGGCCGGTCTCTGTCCGGGCGGGTCGTGGTGGTGGACATCGGTGTTCCCGTAGTTGGAGTCGGCGCTCTGGAGGTCCCCGGCAGGTGCGATCTGCGCGGCCTGATGCGCTGGCCGACCCCGGAGGACCACAAGGGTTCGCGGGGCACCGTCGCGGTCGTGGCCGGCTCGGCCGCATACCCCGGAGCGGCGGCGCTCGCCGCGGCGGGAGCGCTTAGGATGGGGGCCGGCTACGTGCATGTCGTCACCCCTGCGCCCGCTGCCGGGGTGGTACGTCAGGCGTGGCCGAACGCGATCGTCCGACCGGTCGCTGCCGACGACGACGGCGCGATTGCGAGCGCGGTCGAGGTGCTCGAGGCCGTTTCCGGCGCCGACGCCGTGGTCGTAGGGCCGGGGCTGACGACGGGCACGGGGCCGACGGCGGCGGTGCGCGCGCTGATAGCCGAGGCTGCCACACCCGTGCTCCTGGATGCCGACGCGTTGAACGTCCTGACGGGAGAAGTAGACGCCCTGCGTCGCAGGGACGCGCCCACCGTGATCACGCCGCATCCGGGGGAGGCGGGACGGCTTCTCGGGAGTGGCGTGTCGGCCGTGAGCCATGATCGCCTGAAGGCCGCCTCCGCTCTGTCGGGAGACAGGTTGGTCTGTTTGCTGAAGGGACCCGGTACGCTGATCGCCGGAGGCGGGCGTTCGGCGATCGTGGGTTCCGGCGGGCCGGGGCTGGCCAGGGCCGGCACGGGCGACGTGCTCGCCGGCATGATCGGTGCCGTCTTGGCGCAGGGGATCGATACGTTCGATGCCGCCGTGCTCGGCGCGTATCTCCACGGGCGGGCCGGTGAGCGTGGTGCGGAGGATCTCACGGACACGTGTCTCACCGCAGTCGACCTTCCCGGCTATATACACCTGGCTGTCCGTGAGCTGTCCGACGGGTAGAATCATCCTGAGGGCGCAGGCTCTCCCAGACGTCGACGACCGGAGGTACCATGGCTGCTCTTACCGCACGCGACATCATGACGAAGGACCCCATCACGGTCGAGCGCGACCTCTCCGTGACCGATGCGGCTCGCATGATGGTGGAGAGCCGGGTCGGGGCGCTGCCCGTTCTCGATGGAGACGCGTTGATCGGCCTCGTCACCGAGGGTGACCTGATCATGCGTGACGTCAAGGTCGAGTTCCCTACGTACCTGCACCTGCTCGACGGTTTCATCATGTACCCGCCCGCGACTGCGCGCTTCGAGTCGGAGCTCAAGAAGGCGGTCGGAGCCACGGTGGAGGACGTGATGAGCGCTGACCCGGTGACGGTCCAGGCCGACGCCCTGGTGAGCGATGTCGCCACCCTGATGGTGGATCGCGACGTCAGCCGCGTCCCGGTCCTCGACGGTGACCGGCTTGTAGGCATCATCAGCAAGTCGGACATCGTGCGTTCGCTCATCGTCGAGGGCTAGCGGATGCCCTACGAGCGTCCCGCATGGGCGGAGGTCGACGAGAACGCCATCGCGCACAACGTGAGGACGCTCAAGGCCCTCACGCCCCCACACACTCGCTTCATGGCAGTGGTCAAGGCGGACGGGTACGGGCATGGCGCTCTCACGGTCGCGCGGGCGGCGCTCCGCGCGGGTGCTGACCATCTCGGTGTCGCCACGGTCGATGAGGCTCTCGAGTTGCGCGCATCGGGCATCAACGTGCCGCTCCAGGTCCTGGCCGAGCCACCCGTCGAGGCGGCTGGCACGCTCGTACGCGATGGTGTGACGGTCACGCTCACCACCCGCGAGATGGCGCTCGCGCTCTCGCGGCAGGCTGCATCGATCGGCACACCGGCCATCTGCCACCTGAAGGTCGACACCGGGATGAACCGCATCGGCGTGAAGCCCGAGGACGCGGGGGAGTTCGCGGCCTGGTTGAAGGGCCTCCCGGGGATCAGGTTCGAGGGCGTCTTCACTCATTTCGCCACCGCCGACGTGCCTGGGGACTGGGATTTCGCGCGTCAGGTGGACCGCTTCCGCGACGCGCTCGAGGACATCCGGGCCACCGGTGTCAGACCTTCGATCGTACATGCCGCCAACAGCGCGGCCACCATCCTGCATGCCGACACCCATCACGACATGGTGCGGTGCGGCATCGCCATCTACGGACTCGACGCGTCCGCGGCCACTGTAGGCCGTGTCGACCTCAGGCCCGCGATGAGCGTGAAGACGAGAGTCTCCTACGTGAAGCGGATAGGACTGGGTGACGGTGTGAGCTACGGGCTGACCTGGCATGCGAGCGGGCCGACCACCATCGCGACGCTTCCGATCGGGTATGCCGACGGCATCCACCGCGTGCTCTCCAACCAGATGGACGTCCTGATACGTGGCGTCCGTTGCCGGCAGGTGGGGCGGGTGTGCATGGACCAGATGATGGTGGAGATACCCGGTGGTATGGATGTGAGGGCGGGGGACGAGGCGGTGGTCGTCGGTCGTCAGGGGTCCGAGCACATCGCGATGGACGAGTTGGCTCAGCGTGCCGGCACGATCAACTACGAGATGGCATGCGCTTTCTCGCTTCGGATGGA
>DSAI01000008.1 GCA_011372845.1 Actinomycetota bacterium | reverse complement strand
GCGTGGATCAGAAGACCTACTGCATGATCAAACCCGACGCCGTCGCGCGGGGCCTCATCGGCCGCATCGTGGGACGCTTCGAAGACGTGGGACTCGTCGTTGAGCGGATGGAGCTCGGGGTGGTAACGCCGGAACAGGCGGCTGCCAACTACGCGGAGCACGAAGGCAAGCCGTTCTACAACGGACTCGTGGAGTACATCACCTCCGGACCGGTCGTGAAGATGGTGCTGTCCGGCCCCGACGCCGTGCCCGTGGTACGCAAGCTGATGGGTGTGACGAATCCCAAGGAGGCGGCGCCGGGCACGATCCGTGGCGACTACGGCCTTACTCTCGATGCGAACATCGTGCACGGATCCGACTCGCCCGAGAGCGCCGAGAGGGAGATCGCGATCTTCTTTGGCCAGTGATCGTGGGCCTGTGGTGATCGCGCTGCAGTGAGCGACCCGTACCGGGGAAGGGGTATGCGTGGGCAGGTCTGCGTTCATGGGCGGAGTACACCCGCCCGGACACAAGGAGAGGACGGCGGCGTCCGCCGTCGAGCGGGCGCCGGTGCCGGAGCGCCTCGTGGTGCCTCTGAGCCAGCACCTTGGCGCTCCGTGCGCTCCGCTGGTGGGCAAGGGCGATCGGGTGGAGCGAGGCCAGATGATCGGGGATGTGGACGCCATGGTGTCAGCGCCCGTTCATAGCCCGGTATCCGGCGTGGTGACCGAGGTGGGCGTCACGCTCACGGCCGGAGGCCAGCGCGTAGCCGCGGTGACGATCGAGCCCGACGCGCCGCAAGATCTGGGGTCTTTCGTGCCGGTGGAGGACACCGGCGATGCGCGGGCCAGAGTGCGAGCAGCCGGCATCGTGGGTATGGGCGGTGCGACGTTCCCCAGCGTGGTGAAGCTGAGCCCACCCAAGGGTATGGCCATCGATACTGTCATCCTCAACGGCTGCGAGTGCGAGCCCTTCCTCACCTGCGACCATCGCCTCATGCTCGAGGAACCGGAACACGTGGTCGCGGGTGCGCGGCACATACGCGATATCGTCGGCGCCTCACGTGTGATCATCGGGCTCGAGGACAACAAGCCCGACGCTGCGGCCGCGCTGCGAAAGGTGGCAGGTTCGGACATAGAGGTCACCGAGCTTCCCACCATGTATCCGCAGGGCGCCGAGAAGCAGCTGATCTACGCGCTGCTCAGGAAGGAAGTGCCTCACGGGAAGCTGCCGGCGGCCACCGGAGCGCTGGTCCATAACGTAGCCACGGCAGCGGCCATCGCCGATGCTCTGGAGCATGGACGGCCGCTGATGGAGCGCATCGTGACGGTCACGGGTGCCGTCGCCCGGCCCGGCAACTACCGGGTGCTTTTCGGAACGCTTGTGAGCGATCTGATCGAGCACGCGGGCGGCTTCGTCGGCGACGTGGAGCGCGTGATCGCCGGTGGTCCGATGACGGGACAGGCGCTCGGGACGCTCGAAGTGCCGATCGCGAAGGGGTCATCCGGCATCGTCGCCCTGGAGAAGGGAGTGGCCGCACGGGCAATCTCCGACGACCAGCCCTGCATCCGTTGCGGACGTTGTCCCGAGGTATGTCCGATGGGACTGGAGCCGTACATCCTGGCGACCTACTCGGGGCGCAGGATGTGGGATGCGGTGGCCGCGAGGAGCGTCATCGACTGCATCGAGTGCGGTGCATGTTCCTACGTGTGCCCCACCAAGCGCCCATTGCTGCAACTCATCAGGGTCGGCAAGTCCGCGGCGATGTCGAAGGGGGCGAAGTGATGAGCGATTCCCGGGTTCAACAGCACATCGTCGGCCCCTCGCCGCACATCACATCGAAGGCGACATGCTCGGGCATCATGCTCTGGGTGGTCGCCGCCCTCGCCCCCGCGGCGATATGGGCCATCGTGAACATGGGTCTCGTGGCCGTGCAGCTGCTGGTCGTGACGATCGGCGTGGCCATCGGGACGGAGGCGGCATGGAATGCCATCGCGCGCCGTCCGCAGACCATCCTCGACGGCAGCGCGCTTGTGACGGGACTGCTGCTTGCGCTGGCCCTGCCGCCGCGCACGCCGTGGTGGATGGCGGCCGTGGGCGCCTTCATCGCCATCGCGCTCGGCAAGATGGTCTTCGGCGGACTCGGACACAACCTGTTCAACCCCGCGCTCGTGGGGCGGGCCTTCGTGGCGCTCTCGTGGGCGGGAGTGCTTGCTGGGGTCGAGAACCGCGGTTGGTTCCGCACTCTTGCCGATGTGAGCGCCGAGGGATACGACACGATCTCGGGCGCGACGCGGCTTGCAGTGGCAACCGCCGATCGCGCGGCGTCAGGCGGCTACGGTTTCGACCTGGTCGCACAGTACGAGCCACTATTGCTCAAGAACCTCGAAGGCTCCCTCGGAGAGATCTCGGCCGCGCTGCTGATCCTGGGCGGGGCGGTTCTGATCATCAAGGGCATCATCGACTGGCGCATCCCTGCCGGTTACATCGGCACCATGGGGATCGTATCGTGGGCTTTCGGCTCCGACCCCGTCTTCCATGTTCTCGCGGGCGGTGTTCTGTTGGGCGCCTTCTTCATGGCCACCGACTATGTCTCGTCGCCGATGTCCAAGAAGGGGCGCCTCATCTACGGCATCGGCTGCGGGCTCTTCAATGCGCTGGGCCGGTTCGTTGGGCCGATGCCCGAGTCGACAACCTTCGCCATCCTGTTCATGAACGGCCTGGCGCCGCTGATCGACCGGATGACGCGTCCGCGGGTGTTCGGGGTGGTGAAGAGCGATGAGTAATCTGTTGAAACTCGTGATACCGGTGCTCGTGACATGCGTGGTGGCTGCGGCCGGGCTGTCGGTCACATACGCGGTCACGGCGCCCAAGATCGCCGAGCAGGACCGTCTGGCCGAGGAGCGTTCGCTGCAGGCGGTGCTCCCGGACGCCACGTTCACATGTCTCGAGGACTCGCGGATCGTCACAGAGATGGATGATGCGGCCGCACCGGTGGATGTGCTCGACGCCTTCTACGCGGCCGACGACAGTGGGCACCTGGGCTGGGCGCTCAAGGTCTCGTCGCGCGGATACGGTGGTCCGATGGTGGTCGTTATAGGAATGGATACATCCGGTTCAGTGACGGGTGTCAGCATCCTGTCTCATAACGAGACCGCGGGGCTGGGGACCAAAGTCATGAGCGAGGAGTGGTTCCTGCAGCAGTTCGCGGACCTCGGCGCGGGCTTCGCCGATGACGATGTCAGCTCGCTGGACGTGATCAGCGGTTCGACGAAGTCGTCCAACGGCGTGCGGAACGGCGTCGCGGCCGCGGGGCGTGTGTACAGCGAGGTCCTGAGCGGGTTGGATATGAGCGGATCGGAGGGAGGTTCTCAATGAGCGAGTGGCTACGCGTGTTCCGTCGCGGGATCGGTATCGAGAACCCGCTGACCGTTCTGATGATCGGCCTGTGCGCCACGCTCGCGGTCTCCACGCAGTTCCAGAACGCGCTGTTCATGGGCTTCGCGGTGATCTTCGTCCTCGCGATGAGCAACGTGCTTGTGTCGCTGTTCCGCAGGGTCATCCCGAGCCAGGTGCGTATACCGATATTCATCGTCGTCATCGCGTCCTTCGTCACCATCGTGGACCTCGTGATGAAGGCGTTCGTACCGAGCATCTACAGCGTGCTCGGCATCTGGATCCCGCTGATCGTGGTGAACTGCATGATCCTGGGTCGTGCCGAGGCGTTCGCGTACCACAACAAGGTTGGCTTCGCGATCGCTGATGGTCTTGGCATGGGCATCGGGTTCTCCACCGTGATAGTGCTCCTTGCGTTCGTCCGCGAGATCCTCGGCACCGGCAAGATAGTCTGGTTCGATTCGACGCTCATCAGCCTCCCGGCGGGGTTCGCGCCGCCGAGCCTGTTCCTGTTGTTCCCGGGGGCGTTCCTGGTGTTCGCGTTCATGATCGTGGGCGCGCGATGGCTCAATGAACGTCTCGATGCACGGAAGGAGGGTCCGGCATGTCGGGTGTGAGTCAACTGGCCCTGCTGTTCATCGGCGCCGCGCTCATCAACAACATCCTGCTCACGCGTTTCATCGGCCTGTGTCCCTTCTTCGGCGTCTCGAGCAACATGGAGACGTCCATTGGGATGAGCCTCTCGGTGATCTTCGTTATGGTGATGGCGTCCACGGCCACCTGGGTGGTGTGGGAGTTCATACTTGATCCGCTCGGCGTCGGGGAGTTCCTGTACATCCCGGCGTTCATCCTGATCATCGCTTCGCTCGTGCAGTTCGTTGAGATGTACCTGCGCAAAGCCAGTCCGGTCCTCTACCGCGCCATGGGCATCTACCTGCCGCTCATCACCACGAACTGCGCTGTGCTCGCCACCGCCACGGAGGCGGCCAAGCCGGGATTCTTCAAGATGAACATCGCACTCGGCGCCTCGTTGAGCCTGGGTGAGGCGCTCGTCTACACGCTGGGCGTCTCGGTCGGTTTCGGCTTCGCGCTGATCACCTTCGCGGCGCTGCGGGAGCGCCTTGAGCTCGTGCCTGCGCCGCGGCTGATGAAGGGTACCCCCATCGCGTTCATCACCGCGGGACTGCTTTCGCTGTCATACCTGGGGATGTCCGGCTGGTTCGGTCTGTGAGGTAACGACGTGGATCTGATGCTCATACTCAAAGCCGTCGGCGCCCTGTCGGTGATCGGCGTGATCACCTCGACCATCCTGGCTACCGCAGCGAAGCGCTTCTACGTCGAGGTGGACCCCCGGGTCGAGGCAGTGGCGGCCGCGCTACCCGGCTCGAACTGTGGTGCGTGCGGGAATCCGTCATGCTTCATGTCGGCTGAGAAGATGGTCTCCGGAGAACTGGAGCTCAACGCGTGTGTGGCAGGCGGACAGTCCGTGACCGATGCCGTGGCGGCGATACTCGGCGCCGACACGTGTGATGCGATCGCCATGATCTCGGCGCGACATTGTGGCGGCGGCGACCGCGCAGTGCGGGCGTACGAGTATGCCGGGGTGCGTTCATGCGCCGCGGCCAATCGCCTCGCAGGCGGTCCGCTCGCGTGCTCTGCCGGCTGCCTCGGCTATGGCGACTGTGTACGCGCGTGTCCGTTCGATGCCATCCACCTCGACGAGCGGGGCCTGCCTGTCGTGGACCCGGCCAAGTGCACGGGGTGCGGCATCTGCGTGAAGGAGTGTCCGCGCGGCCAGATCACCCTGCTGGAGTTGGTGCCCGAGAGCGCACCGGTCGTCGTTCGCTGTAATGCGCACGACAAGGTGAAGGGTCGCAAGGCCAACTGCTCGGCATGTTGCATCGCCTGCAGGAAATGCGAGCGCGAGTGTCCCTCGGACGCGATCCACGTAATCGACATGCTGGCAGTGGTGGACTACACGAAGTGCACCGGTTGCGGTACGTGCGTCGAGGTGTGTCCGCAGGACTGCATCGATCTCTACGGATGTGGGACCACGGTCGACACCATCGCCGCTGACGGCCGGGGCGGCGACGTCATCACGAACGTGACGGGTGAGCGCATCGAGGCCGGAGCCTGACGATGACGCGCGCCGACAGGATCCTGATAGCCGTACTCGCGTGCGCAGCGCTGCTGGCGTGGCCGTTGGTCGCCAGTGCGGGTGTCGCTTCCGGCGAGGCGGTCATCGAGGCGCCTGCTGGCCGTACCACCATCGCGCTGGCGGATGATGCCATCTACCAGGTCGCCGGAGCCCGGGGTACGGTCGTCGTCGAGGTCGCTGACGGCAGCGTCCGGGTGCTCGAGTCGGACTGCCCGGACCAGGTGTGTGTGCGCACGGGCGCGGTGTCCGCCTCCGGATCTGTGATCGCGTGTGTTCCCAATGGTGTCGTCGTGCGGGTGGGGGGAGGCGGGAGCGATGGACTCGATGCTCGCGTCCGTTAGCACCTCCGTCACCCGCGGGTCTGTGGTGTCGCGCCGGGTGGCCGTCGGTTCCGGGCTCCTGGCGGTAGCCTGCGTCCTCGGGCTGATCGAGGCCGCGATGCCGGGCCTGCCGCTCGCTCCATGGTTGAAGCTGGGGCTCGCCAACATCGCCGTGGTGGTGGCGCTGGCGGTGGCCGATGGGGCCACGGCGGCGGTCGTGAGTCTTGGCCGTGTGGTCATCGTCGGTCTTGCCACGGGCACTCTCGGCACGCCTGTCGGATTGATTGCCGCCGCCGGCGCGATCGCATCCCTTGGCATGATGTGGGCGCTCTCCAGTCGCGGCGATGCATTCTCGCTCGTGGGCTGGTCCGCCGCAGGGTCCGCCGCCCACGTGCTCGCACAGTTGGTCATAGCCGGGCCGCTGGTCGGGTCCTGGTCGTTGATGGCGCTTGCGCCGGCATCGGTCCTCATCGCGCTTCCCCTCGGTGCGCTCACGGGCTATCTCGCTCGCACGATCGTCTCCCGCCTCACTGAACGGTGATGCGACGGGGGAGGAGGCGCGGTGGCGCCACGATTGGTGGGAATGGGGCCGCAGGCACGCGAGCTGGTGCTGTGCGGCCGTCCGGACGCTGTATCCGATGCGGACCTGTTGGCACTGGTCCTCGGGTGCCGTGAGGAGTCGGCCGCGCGGACGCTCCTTGAGCACCACCCGATGCCCGACGGCCTGTGGCGGGCAAGCGCCGAAGACCTGTGCTCAGAGCACGGTATCGGTCCCGCAGCGGCTGCCAGGCTGCTTGGTTCTCTGGAACTCGGACGTCGGGCATCGCTCCGGAGCCCGCATGTACGCCCGGTCGTCTCACGGCCGGATGACGTTGTAAGGCTGTGCGCGCCGCAGTTGCGCGGATCGGACCGCGAGCACTTCTGGGCGCTCGCGCTCAACACGAAGAACCAGCTGCTGCGCACGATAGAAGTGTCGGTCGGCAGCCTGAACGCATCGATCGTCCATCCCCGTGAGTTGTTCAAGGAGGCCGTCAAGGTATCGGCCGCGTCGGTGGTGGTGGTCCACAACCACCCGAGCGGTGACCCCACTCCGTCCGGCGCCGACATCCAACTCACGCGTCGCCTGGTGAAGGCGGGGGATGTCCTCGGCATCGAGGTGCTGGATCACGTCGTCATCGGAGACGGGGGCGACCACACGAGCCTACGCGACCTCGGGCTCATGTGAGCGGCGCCGTGGCGTGGCCCGATAGCACCGCTCCGGCGGGAGCGCGGGTGCGCGACACCCGCATCTACCTGCGGTGTTATCGAACCGCAACCGCTTGTCGTGATGCCCGCGGGGGATATCTCTGCTACACTCTCTCGGGATATGCGGTTGCGCCGCATATCTAGTCGTGCGCGCACGATGTGAGCGCGGCCCCGGGGGTCACTCCCGCATCCCTCGGCCGCTGTGAGAGGAGCAGCGACTTGTCGCTTCTGGATATGTTCTTCGACTCGTGGGGCGGTGATATGGCGGTCGATCTCGGGACCGCCAACACACTCGTGTCCGTCCGCGGCCGGGGAATCGTCCTCATAGAGCCGTCGGTGGTCGCCGTTGAGCGCGACACCAAACGCGTGCTCGCCGTTGGTGTTGACGCCAAGCGGATGCTTGGCCGTACGCCGGGAAGCATCGTGGCGATCCGGCCCCTCAAGGACGGTGTCATTGCCGACTTCGAGGTCACCGAGGCGATGCTCCGGTACTTCATCAGCAAGACGCGTGTGAAGCGCTTCCCGTGGCAACCCAAGCCGCGCGTCGTCGTGTGCGTCCCTTCGGGGGTCACCGAGGTCGAGAAGCGGGCCGTGTTCGAGGCCACGATGACCGCCGGAGCCCGCAGCGCGTACCTGATCGAGGAGCCGATGGCGGCGGCGATCGGCGCCGGTCTCCCCATACAGGAGCCCACGGGGAACATGGTCGTGGATATCGGCGGCGGCACGACGGAGGTGGCGGTCATCTCGCTCGGCGGGATCGTCGTTGCCGAGTCGATTCGCATCGGTGGCGACGAGTTCGACGAGTCGATCATCTCCCACATCAAGCGGGAGTATAACGTCCTCGTAGGCGAACGCACGGCCGAGGAGATCAAGTTCGAGATCGGATCCGCGTTCCCGCTTACCGAGGAGCTCGACGTAGAGGTGCGGGGCCGGGATCTCACCACTGGGTTGCCGCGCACCTTCCAGGTGTCCTCGGAAGAGGTGCGCACGGCCATCGAGGAGCCCACGCTCGCCATCATCCAGGCGATCAAGTGGACGCTCGAGAAGACGCCGCCGGAGCTCGCCAGCGATATCATGGAGTACGGCATCGTGCTCTCCGGTGGCGGCGCACTGCTCAGGTCGCTGGATGAGCGCCTTCGCGCTGAGACCGGCATGCCGGTGCACGTGTCGGAGAACGCGCTCATCAACGTGGTGTTGGGCTCGGCGCAGGCGCTCGAGGAGATCGACGTCCTGAAGAAAGTCCTGACAGTCTCCCACTAGCGGCGGAGGACGCTCATGCGCATCGGGCAGTCCAATCCGAGACGGCGCAAACCGATACTCCTCATCGTGCTGGTGGCGATCTCACTGGTGATGCTCACGATGTACTTCCGTGAGAGCGACGCCGGCCTGCTCCACACCGCCCGCCGGGTCACGCTCGAGGTCACCTCTCCGATCGCGCGTCTCGGGACGATCATCACCTCGCCGGTGCGCGCGGTGGGCGACTACTTCGAGGGCATCGGTGCTTCACGTGAGCGCGTTCTGGCGCTTGAGCAGCAGAACGAGGAGCTGCGGGCGCGGCTCGCCGAGCTTGAGGAGGCGCGTCAGGAGAACGAACGCCTTCGCGCCCTCGTGGACTTCGCCGAGGAGCGTAAGTTCGCCAAGCTCGGCGCCAAGGTCATCCGCCGTCCGGTGAGCATCTGGGAGGGGGTCATCGTCATCGACCGCGGTTCGGACGATGACGTCGAGCCCGGTATGCCGGTCATCGCCGCGCAGGGGCTCGTTGGCCAGGTGGCCGATGTGTCCTCCAACTCGGCCACGGTACGTCTGATCAGCGACCAGCAGAGCGGCGTGTCCGTGATCGTGCAGTCCACGCGCACACCGGGCGTCGTCCGCGGGTCGCTCGATGGGTCCCTGTCGCTGGACTTCGTGGACCGGGCGTACCTGCCGGTCGAAGGTGACGTGGTGATCACGAGCGGGCTCGGCGGGGTGTACCCCAGCGGCATCGTCGTGGGCGACGTGATCTCGGTCGATGATCGTCACGGGGAGCTCTATCCGCGGATCAAGGTGGCCTCCCGTGTCCCGGTCGACTCCATCGAGGAGGTCTTCGTGCTGGTGGGTGCAGTCGTGGATGCGGATCCGGGGGAGATCGAATGACGCGCTGGTGGACGACTGCCGGTGCGCTTCTCGGCGCACTGGTCTTGCAGGTGATGATCGCACCGCACATCGCCGTGTTCGGCATATCCCCGAACCTCCTGCTTCTCGTGGTGATCACCCTCGCGTTCGTGGAGGGGCCGTCCGAGGGGGCCACGGCGGGTTTCGTTGCGGGCCTGCTGCTCGATCTTCTGTCGACAGGCCCTATCGGCGCATGGGCGCTCGTGATGTCTGTCACCGGTTACCTCAGCGGGTCGCTGAAGGAGAACCTGTTCGCGGAAGGGTGGCTCGCCCCGGTGACGGTGGGGATCGTGGCAGCTCTGACGGCCGACCTGGTGTACCTCTTGGTGGTGTCCGTGCTCGGCGTGGGACCCGCGTTCGGGAGCGCGATCGTGCGACTGGTGCTCCCACGCGCGGTGTACAATGCGGTCCTGGTCATGCTCGTGTATCCGTGGTTGGCGCGCTTCTTGCGCACGGACCGTTCGATGAAGTCCTTCCGCCGCCTCGCCTGAGGCGGTCTTCCAACCGGCGTCTCTGGAGTGTCGCGTACCTATGCCTACTGTCCGTGAGGAGCACAGGTCCCGGTTCGGTGTCCTCGGCATCGTCATCATCGTCGTGCTCTCAGCCCTGCTCGTACGCCTCTGGACCATGCAGGTCCTGAACGGCGAGTCTTTCGCGGCCCAGGCCGAGAACAACCGCGTGCGGGAGATCTCGCTCGAGGCCTCCAGGGGGCGGATACTCGACAGGAACGGGGAGCCGCTCGTCACCAACCGCTCGGCACTCGCGGTGAGCGTGGATCCGTCCCACGACGATGTGCGTGCGCTTCTTGTACGCACATGGACCGAGGACACCGCCGATGACCCCACGTCCAGCGAGATAACGGAGATGTTCGGTGAGATCGCTGACCTGCTGGGCACGACACCGGCTGACATCTACACGCAGGTGACTGACGTGCAACAGGAGGCGCTGCGCCCCCGGGTCATCGCAATCGATGCTTCGATGGAGGCGGTGGCACAGATCCTCGAGCGTCAGACCGACTTCCCGTGGGCGCGCGTGGAAGAGACGGCCGTGCGTGAGTACCCTAATGGCACGCTCGCAGCGCATCTGCTGGGCTACACGGGGGTCATCTCTCAGACCCAGTACGAGCAGTCCGACGAGTACGCCGGATATGAGCCGGGCGACACCGTGGGCAAGAGCGGCGTGGAGCGGCAGTACGAAGGCGTGCTGCGGGGAGACAAGGGCTGGCGCCGTATCGAGGTGAACGCCTCGGGCAAGTCTCAGGGTGTGGTGAGCGAGCAGGCGCCGCGTCCCGGCAACGATATCAGGCTCACGATCGACGTCGAGGTGCAGCGCGTTGCCGAGGAGCAGTTGGAGCTCGCGCTCGCCGAATCGCACCGGCAGGGCTACACCAGCGCGAAGGCGGCCGCGGCGGTGGTCCTCGACGTGCAGACCGGCGAGGTGCTGGCATCCACCAGCCGGCCGACGTACGATCCGGCGGCGTTCCTCGGCGGGATCAGCACGGCCGAGTGGGAGGCGCTCACCGCCAAAGGGAGCGAGTACCCGCTGAACGATCGTGTGGTTATGGGCGCCTATCCGCCCGCATCCACCTTCAAGGTGGTCACCGCGATCTCCGGGCTGGAGGCGGGCATCACCTCGGAGAACAGTACCTACAACTGCACCGGCCGCTGGACCGAGATGGGCGAGCAGTGGCCCAAGCGTTGCTGGAAGCGGACCGGGCACGGCACGCTGAGCCTGCGGGCCGGCATCAAGCACTCGTGTGACGTCGTCTTCTACGAGATCGGCTACGAGCTGTACAAGCGCGAGCTTGAGGAGCTCCAGGCGACCTCCCGGCTGTTCGGCCTGGGCGAGAAGTCGGGGATAGACCTGCCGGGCGAGGTCTCCGGGCGCGTGCCGGACGCCGCCTGGAAGAAGCGGTACAACGAGAACTACCCCGAATACCAGATGTGGCTTCCCGGCGACACCGTGAACATGTCCATCGGGCAGGGCGACATGCTCACCACGCCGCTCCAGATGGCGCTCGTGTACGCGGGCATCGCTAACGATGGCGTGGTGATGAAGCCGCACGTGCTGAAGGACGTTCTCGGTAGCGAGGGCGAGGTCGTAAGGACGATCGCGCCGGAAACGCTGCATGACACCGGCGTCTCCAGCGAGGTGCTCGGGGTCGTCGAGCGTGGGCTCGTGGACGTGACGGAGACAGGCACGGCCAAGGGGGCGTTCGCCGGTTTCGGCCCCACCGTTGCCGGCAAGACCGGCACCGCTGAGGTGAAGGGCAAGGACGACTACGCGTGGTTCTGCGCGTACGCCCCGGCCGAGGAGCCGCGGTATGCGGTGGCGGTGGTCGTGGAACAGGGAGGTCACGGCGGCTCGGTGGCCGGTCCGGCGGCGCGGAACATCCTCGCGCAGCTGCTCGGCGAGCCGATCGAGACGGTCCGCGCCACGGATGTGTCGAGGTGATGCAGTGAACAAGACGCTCGGACAGCGCATCCTCGACAAGGTGAACGTGCCGCTCGTGCTGTGGGTCCTGGCACTTCTCGTGTACGGCAGCATCGTTGTGGCATCCGCCACGTCGGAGATGGCGGGCGGCGCAGGGCTGTTGCGACGCCACATCCTCGGTGCGGTCGTGGGGCTCGTTCCGCTTGCGCTCGCGTGGGCGTTCGATTACACCCGACTCCGTGGGTGGCATGGCGTGCTGGTCACCATGGGCGCACTGCTCCTCATAAGCCCCCGCCTTCCGGGCATCGGCTACGAGGCCGGTGGCGCCACGTCGTGGATCCAACTCTTCGGTGTCCGTCTGTTCCAGCCATCCGAGCCCGCCAAACTGATCTTCATCGTCGTGACGGCAGCGGTGATCGCGTCGTTCAAGGGGAGGATCGACTCGCCACGAGCGGTAGGCGTGGTGGGCGCATACGTCGCGGGTGCTGTAGGGCTCATCCTGCTTCAACCCGACCTTGGTACCGGCCTTGTCTTCGTGGCCATCGCCTTCGTCATGCTCATCGTGGGCGGGATGAAGGGTCGGTACTTCGCGATCGCCGCGGGTCTGCTCGTGGTGGCCACGTTCGTCGTGCTGCAGTTCGGCCTGTTGGCCGACTACCAGGAGGACAGGCTCCTGGTCTTCGTCGACCCGTCGCGTGATCCGGCCGGGGCCGGGTACAACCTCGCGCAGTCGAAGATCGCGATCGGCTCGGGAGGGCTGACGGGCAAGGGTCTCGGCTCCGGTACGCAGTCCAACCTGCACTTCATTCCCGCGCGTCACACCGACTTCATCTTCTCGGTGCTGGGGGAGGAACTGGGCTTCATAGGCGCCGTGACGTTGCTCGGCTTGTATCTTGCCCTGCTGCTCACGGCTCTTGCTATCGCGACATCGTCGCGCGATCTGTTCGGCGCCCTCATCGCTGCGGGGGTGCTGGGGATGTGGCTGTTCCAGATTCTGGAGAACGTGGGCATGACGGTGGGTATGATGCCTATTACAGGCATCCCTTTGCCGTTCATGAGTTTCGGGAGCTCGGCGATGGTGACGAATCTCGGCGCCGTCGGGCTGCTGCTCTCGGTATGGTCGCGCCGTTACGGGGCCTGACCGCGAAGGAAGGAGTGCTCGCCATGGGTCTGATCAAGGGCGGGATGGGACTACCGGTGGACGTTCGCGACGTGACCAGGTCAGGTTCGCGCTACACCGAGGAGCGGGAGCTCCCGGTGCGGGTGGCCGTGTACGTGGAAGTGGACGCGCCGGATCCGCTGATCGATGAACTCCGGGAGGCGTTGCGGCCACGGACGGCCCGCGCATCCCTGCAGATCGAAGTTGCCGAACTCGGACAGACGCCGCCTCTGGCGCCGCTCACCGATGTGGCGATAGCGATCGCCGGTACGGGGAACGTGGGTCTGCAGCAGGCGGTCGCCTCGATCCGGCAGGCGCGCGTACCGCTCGTGGTCACCGGTATCGGCGACGGCGTGCGGAGCCGTGAGCTGGCCGATGCGCTCGGCCAACCCACCGACGATGTGATCGTCTCGTACGACCCCGCCGAGGTGATCGAGCGTGTGGGGTCGTGGCTGTCGGACACGCTGGGCACCAAACGGCTCGCACTGGCGCACAACTTCGCGTTCATGCGGCGGGCCGTGGCCGAGGACGCCGTCAAGACTACCGCGTGGCAGAACGCGCTGGTGGGGACGGTGACGCCGATCGCAGGGGCGGACATGCCGATCATGACCGCCAATCAGGTGAAGATGCTGCTGCAGATCGCGGCAGCGTACGGCGAGCCGCTCGGCATGGAGCGGGTGAAGGAGTTGCTGGCCGTGGTGGGCGGCGGCTACCTCATGCGTACCATCGCGCGCCAGGCGCTGACCGTCGTGCCGGTCCTTGGGTGGGCGATCAAGGGTGGCGTGGCGTACACCGGAACGCTCGCAATGGGCAAGACCGCCGTGCAGTACTTCGAGGGCGGGAGCGACCTCGGGCAGCTCATAGCGCACTACAAAGGAGTGGTGGCTGAGGCGGCGACCAAGGTGCCGAAGCGCCGCAGGACCGCGTTCGTTCCCGTGGAAGAGGTCGGGCAGATGGCGTTGCCGGTGGACGAGGGGACAGGTCCGGCCGGTGAATGACGTGTGGGAGCGCGTCGAGCCGCTGCTCCGGCAGGTGGAGCGGCCGGCGCGCTACGTGGACCGTGAGTGGGGCGTGGTCCGGCGGCCTGACGCCGGTTACCACGTGGCGCTCATGTATCCCGACACATACGAGGTGGGGATGGCCAATCAGGCGCTGCAGGTCCTCGCCGCACGGCTGTCCACTCTCGATGATGTCGCGTGCGAGCGGGTGTTCATCCCCTGGGTGGACATGTCCGCCGCCATGCGCGCGCACGAGGTGCCGCTGTTCACTCTGGAATCATGTACGCCTGTGGCCGAGATGGACATGCTCGGCATCACGCTCCCCAACGAACTCACCTACACGAACGTGCTCGAGGCGCTCGATCTCGCGGGGATCCCCCTGCGGGCCCACGACCGCGGCGAGACCCACCCGCTGGTGGTCGGCGGGGGTCCGTGCTCGCACAATCCGGAGCCCATGGCGGCGTTCTTCGACGCGATCCTCGTAGGAGACGGCGAGGAGGCGCTGCTCGAGATCGTCGCGTCGCATCGCGCCTCGATGGCCGCCGGACTCTCGCGGGAGGAATCGGTGCGCGCTCTCGCCGGTATCGACGGCGTGTACGTGCCGTCGCTCTACCTCGTAGGAGACGATGGGGTCGTCCGGCCCGTGGACGACGCGCCTGCCCGGGTCACACGTCGCGTTCTCGCAGACTTGGATACGTACGTGTCACCCACATGTCCGGTGGTCCCCTATGCCGACGTCGTGCACGACCGGGCGACCGTGGAGGTGCTGCGGGGGTGTTCGAGAGGGTGCCGTTTCTGTCAGGCGGGCATGGTGTATCGGCCGGTGCGCGAGAGGCCTGCCGACTCGATCGTGCGTGACGCCATCGCGAGTCTGCGGTGCACCGGCTACGAGGAGCTCTCGCTCACGTCGCTCTCCACGGCCGACCACTCACAGCTCGAAGAGGTGCTGCGGCGGCTCGCGAACAGGCTGGAGGGTACCGGGACCGCGATCTCGGTGCCATCGCTGCGCATCGACTCGTTCACCGTCCCCCTGGCGCGTCTGCTGGGTGACGGACGCAAGGCCGGGCTCACATTCGCCCCTGAGGCCGGCTCGCAGAGGCTGCGGGATGCGATCAACAAGAACATCACTGAGGAGGAGATCCTCACCGCCGTGGACCAGGCGTTCACGGCGGGGTGGCGACGGGTGAAGCTGTACTTCATGATCGGGCTTCCCACGGAGACCGACGAGGACGTGACCGCGATCGCCGCGCTCGTGGAGCGTGTGTTCGCCACGGCGCGTGCAGCGACCCCTCCCGGCGAGCGCGGCGGGTTGCGCGTGGCCGTGTCCGCGTCGACCTTCGTGCCCAAGGCGCACACGCCGTTCCAGTGGGACGGGCAGCTGCCGATCGAGGAGGTCCGGCGCCGTCAGGTGTTGCTGCGGCAGGCGATGCCGCGCAAGGGCGTCGAGCTGTCGTTCCACGACGCGGGGTCGTCTCTGCTCGAGGCCGTGCTGGCGAAGGGCGGCCGCGAGGCCGCCGCGGGCGTGGAGGCGGCGTGGCGCGCGGGGGCGGTCTTCGACGCGTGGAGCGAGCACTTCTCGCTCGCGCGGTGGATTGAGGCGCTCGCCTCGGCAGGGATCGACGCCGCTGCCTATGCGGCGGAGGCACGGGATCGCCACGGCGCGCTCCCGTGGGACCACATCGACAGCGGCCTCTCATCCGCCTTCCTGCGCGCCGAGCGGGAACGCACCGATCGCGCGGAAACGACCGCCGACTGCACGTTCGGCGAGTGCACCGGGTGCGGCGTGTGTCCCGGGCTGGGTGTCGACGTCGTGGTCGCCGGAGGTGAGCGCCGTGGCTGAGGGATTCCGTTTGCGGGTGTGTTTCCGCAAGGCCGGACGCCTGCGCTACCTCTCGCACCTCGAGACCGGACGTGCATGGGAGCGTGCTGCGCGGAGGGCAGGCTTGCCGTATGCTGTGACCCAGGGATACAACCCTCGCATGAAGGTCGCGTTCGGCCCGGCGCTTCCCGTGGGCACGGCCGGCATGCGCGAGTACCTCGACATCACGCTGACGCGTTTCGTCCCGGTGGCGCAGGTGCAGGAAGGGTTGAGGGCGTCGATAGTGGAGGAGCTCGCGCCCGTGGAGTGTGGATACGTCTCGCCGACTGAGCCCTCGCTCGCGTCGAGACTGACCATAGCCGAGTATGAAGTCGAGTTGGAGAGGGGGGTCCCGCCGCAGGAATTGGAGCGCTCGCTGGACGCGTTGATGAGGACCGGCGGTCTCGAGACCGAGCACAAGGGCAAGCAGAAGTTTTTCGACCTCGCCGTGGTGCTCCCGAAGGAGCCCGAGGTGATGTCGGACGCAGGTCGTGCCGCCGTCCGCGTGTGGGTGAGGATGGGTCCACACGGATCCCTCCGGCCCGAGACGTTCATGAGCGCAGCCATCGGCCCCGGCCGGCCGGTCGCGGTGACGCGTACGGAGCTGTTCATCGAGGACGAGCAGGGCTGGATCCGCCCACTGTAGCGGGCACGCGACGTGCCTGATATCACACGCGAGATGCTGATCTCGCACGACATGCACGAGACCAGGGTCGCGGTGGTAGAGGACCGGCGCCTCGTGGAGCTCTACATCGAGCGTCCCAAACGGAGCGTGGTGGGCAACGTCTACCTCGGCAAGGTCAGGGACGTCCTCCCCGGTATGCAGGCGGCGTTCGTCGATATCGGCCTGGAGAAGAACGCGTTCCTGTACGTGGACGAGGTGGTCTCCCCCGAAGGGGTCACGGGCGCCCCACGGCGGGACATACAGCAGCTCCTCAAGCCGGGGCAGCAACTGATGGTGCAGGTGCTCAAGGACCCCATGGGCACCAAAGGCGCCCGGGTGACCACGGAGATCACGCTTCCCGGCCGGTTCCTCGTGCTGATGCCGTTCTCGCCGTTCGTGGGTGTGTCCCGTAAGCTGCCCGATGGCGAGCGAGAGCGCCTGGGTGAGATCATCGAGGCTATCGTGCCCGATGGCGTAGGGGTCATCGTGCGCACAGCGGCCACCGGCGCCAGCGAGAAGGACCTGCGGGGCGACATGGAGTTCCTCATGCGGCTGTGGCGGCGGGTCCAGGCGCAGTCGCGCGAGGGCCTCGCTCCGGAGGTCGTCTACACCGAGATCGACCTTGCCCTGCGGCTGGTACGCGATGCCTTCGGCGAGTCGTTCAGGCGTCTCGTGGTGGATGACAAGCGGGTGTACGAGAAGGTCACCTCGTTCCTGCGCAAGTCGGCTCCCAAGCTTGCGAAGCGCGTGCAGATGCACAAAGACAAGCAGTCTCTCTTCCAGTCGTACGATCTGCAGGCCGACATGGAATCCGCACTGCTGCGCGACGTCCCGCTTCCCTCGGGCGGGCGGATCACGATCGATATCGCCGAGGCGCTCACGGCGATCGACGTGAACACGGGGAGCTACGTCGGGCGCAAGAACCTTGAGGACACTGTGCTGCGCACGAACCTGGAGGCCGCGGCCGAGGTGGCCCGGCAGCTGCGGTTGCGCGACATCGGTGGGATCATCGTGATCGACTTCATCGACATGGAGAACCCGCGCAACCGCCAGGAGGTGGTGGCGCGGCTCGCCTCGGCCCTCGAGCGGGATCGCACCAAGACGCGCGTCTCGGACATGTCGCGCCTCGGCCTGGTGGAGATGACGCGCAAGAACGTCACTGACGGCCTCTTCGGCGTCCTTACCGAGCCCTGTCCCACATGCCGGGGGGAGGGAAGGGTGCTCTCGGATGCCACGAAGCGGATCATGGTGGAACGCGGCCTGAGGGAGCTTCTCATGACCGGCCGTTCGTCGGCGTACCTGATCGGGCTCAACCCGCAGACGTATGCGCTTGTCAGCGCTCCGGGCAACAACACGCTCACGCTTCTGCGGTCCGAGACGGGCAAGCAGGTGAGCGTTATCGCCGACCCCGACGTGGGGCCCGTCGAGGTGCGCGTGCTCATCGAGGGCAAGGCGGGGATGCTCGGGACCGACGGGCTCTGACGAAGCGGATGGACACGCCCGGAACCGTTGACGCTCTCGGCCGGACTCTGTTAGCATTGCGCTTCGCGTGTATCCCCTTTCGACTGGAGCGACATCCATGTATGCAGTGGTGAATACCGGCGGTAAGCAGGCCAAGGTCGAGGTCGGCACCATCGTCGCCGTAGAGAAGCTCAACGACGAGGTCGGCGCTACGGTGTCGCTCCCGGTCATGTTCATCGCCGATGGCGATCGGGTGCTGGCCACGCCGGCGGAGATCGCAGGCGCGACGGTGACCGCCGAGGTCCTCGAGCATTTCAAGGGCGAGAAGCAGATCGTCTTCAAGTTCAAGAAGCGCAAGGGCTACAAGCGCAAGACCGGCCACCGCCAGAGCCTGACCGCGGTGCGGATCCTCGACATCACCGCAGGCGACGGTTCGAAGCCTGCGAAGAAGGTCGCGGACAAGCCCGCCAAGGCAGAAGAGAAGCCGGCGAAGGCCGCGGACGAGAAGCCCGCGAAGAAGGCCGAGAAGGCCCCCGTGGCAGAGCCGGCCTCCGCGGCGCCGGTCGCCGAAGAGGCGCCTGAGACGTGCGCTGCGCTTAAGGCTGATGGCATCCGGTGCCAGAACAAGCCGAAGGAAGGTTCGAAGTACTGCGGTGTGCATGCGAAGAAGTACGAAGGCTGATAGACTATCCGGGCACTGCCCGACGGATGCGAGGGTGAACTGAGATGGCTCACAAAAAAGGTATGGGCTCGACCAAGAACGGTCGTGATTCCCAGTCGCAGCGCCTTGGCGTGAAGCGCTTTGCCGGTCAGGTCGTGACCGCAGGGTCGATCCTGGTCCGCCAGCGCGG
Source organism: Actinomycetota bacterium (assembly GCA_011372845.1). GTDB lineage: Bacteria > Actinomycetota > Coriobacteriia > Anaerosomatales > Anaerosomataceae > Anaerosoma. The sequence continues at coordinate 10,044 of DSAI01000008.1, read as the reverse complement.
TACCCGGCTCAAGCCCGGCCAGAACGTCGGCCTCGGTCGCGACGATACGCTCTTCGCCAAGATCGACGGCATGGTGGACTTCACGCACGGTAAGGACCGCAGGGTCCACGTGCATCCGCTGGAGTCGTAGGCGCCACATCATAGACGGAGTACCCGAAGGCCTCCCACCTCGTGCGGGGGGCTTTTCGCATGAGGCGAGCCGGGAGGCTAAAATACAAGGTCTACCGGGGGTTGGAGCCACCGTGTTCATAGACGAAGTGAAGATCCATGTGAAGGCCGGCGACGGTGGCGCGGGGTGCGCCTCGTTCCGGCGTGAGGCGCATGTGCCAAAGGGAGGTCCCGACGGCGGTGACGGCGGCCACGGCGGTAACGTGGTACTGGAGGCCGACAACTCGCTCTCGACGCTGATCGACTACCACTACAAGCGGCACTTCAAGGCGGAGCGGGGGACGCACGGCAAGGGTTCCCAGCGAGACGGGGCCAACGGCGACGAGCTGGTGTTGCCGGTGCCGCGGGGCACGATCGTGCGCGATGCCGAGACAGGCGAGGTGCTTGGCGACCTCACGCACGATGGACAGCGTCTGGTGGTCGTGCGCGGCGGCGGGGGAGGCCGGGGCAACCGGCATTTCACCACGTCCACCCGCCGCGCGCCTACGTTTGCGGAGCTTGGCGAGCCGGGCGAGGAACGCTGGATCGAGCTGGAGCTCAAGATGCTGGCCGACGCTGCTCTGGTGGGACTCCCGAGCGTGGGCAAGTCGTCGCTGATAGCGCGGATGAGCGCCGCGCGCCCCAAGGTCGCTGGCTATCCCTTCACCACGCTCGTCCCCAACCTGGGCGTCGTCTCCAGCGGCGAGCAGTCGTTCGTGGTGGCTGACGTCCCGGGACTCATCGAAGGCGCCAGCGAAGGCGCAGGCCTCGGCCACGCGTTCTTGCGGCATATCGAGCGGACCGCGCTCATCATGCACGTAGTGGATCTCTCAGGTGGCTACGAAGGGCGGGATCCGCTGGAGGATCTTGCGATCATCGACGGCGAGCTTGCGGCGCACGCGGAGGACCTGTCCGGACGTCCGCAGGTGGTGGTGGGCAACAAGATGGATGCCGAGAGGGCCGCCGAGAACTCCGCGCGTGTCTCGGCATGGTGTGAAGAGGCCGACCGGCCGTACTTCGCAGTCTCGGCGCTCACCGGCGAGGGTATCGGCCCGCTCATACGCGCGGTGGCCGCGATGGTGCGCGAGTTGCGCCAGGAGATGCCGAGCGGGGAGCCTGCCTACGAGGCCGAGTACATCCACGTGCCGCGACGGGATCGCGAGATCACGGTGTCACGTGCGATCGACGGTGGATGGGATGTCACGGGCGCGGGTGTTGAGCGCGTCGTGATCATCACCGATATGCGGAACGAGGAAGCCGTTGCGCACCTGCAGCGGCGCCTGGCGAAGATGGGTGTGGAGCAGCGGCTCAGGGAGTCGGGCGCGCGCGATGGCGACACCGTGCACATAGGCCCGGTATCATTCGAGTTCGAGTCGTACGCTGATGACGGGGGCGAGGACGGGCGTGTCTAAGCACACGGTGGTGGTGAAGCTCGGCAGCTCCACGCTGACCGGCTCCGATGGGCGGTTGGATCGCGACTACCTGGCGCGGCTGGCCGCTCAGGTGCGGCGACTTCGCGACGGCGGATACCGGGTAGTGGTCGTCACGAGCGGGGCGATCGCCGCCGGGTTCGAGTCGCTGCGATTCGATGAGCGGCCCACCGACGTGCCCACGCTTCAGGCCACCGCCGCCGTTGGACAGGTTCTCTTGCTCGACGCGTACCGGGAGATCTTCGCCACGCAGGCGCTCACGATCGGCCAGGTGCTGGTGACCCGGCACGATGTGGGACACCGTCAGCAGTACGTGCACGCATGCCAGACGCTGGAGCGCCTGCTCGATCTCGGGGTTGTGCCGGTGGTGAACGAGAACGACACCACAGCGGTGGAGGAGATCCGCTTCGGGGACAACGATTACCTTGCTGCCCTGGTAGGGATGATGGTGCACGCCGACCTGGTGGTGCTGCTCACCGACATCGAAGGCCTGTACTCGGCAGATCCCCGTGTTGACGTTGCGGCGCAGCTGGTGGAGCGCGTTGACGAGGTCACCGACGAACACCTCGCGCGTGCCGGCGGCCCCGGCAGCGGCGTTGGGAGCGGTGGCATGGTGACCAAGCTCGAGGCCGCCCGCGCGCTTATGAAGGCGGGGATCCCGATGGTGATCTGCGATGGGCGCCGGGAGGACGTTGTGGCCGATGCGGTCGCCGGCAAGCCGGTGGGGACCCTGTTCGCAGGCGAGAAGGCGGCCGTGAAAGGGCGCAAGCTCTGGCTTGCCTATGCGGGGCACCCGCGAGGTTCCGTCACGATTGACGATGGAGCGAAGCGCGCCCTATGCTTGCGGGGCGGAAGCCTGCTCCCGGCCGGTGTCGTCGACGTGACCGGGAGTTTCGTCGTGGGTGATGCTATCTCTGTCACGGATCCGAACGGCCATGACATCGCGCGCGGACTGGCGGGGATGTCCTCGGCGGACCTCAAGCGCGTGCGGGGGCTCAAGACCGCCGAGATCTCGCGCATCCTTCCCAACTGGGACGGTGCGGAGGTCGTCCATCGCGATCACCTGGTGATACTGTAGGCGCGACCGATGTGAAGGAGTCGATGGAGATGTCGGAGGTCCACGACCTGGCCGCACGGGCACGGCAGGCCGCTATCGCGCTGGCGAGCACGTCGACGAATCAGCGCAACCGCGCGCTGCTGGTGATGGCGCACGCGCTGGTGGCCAAGCAGGATGAGATCATCGCCGCCAACGAGGAAGACCTCGCGGCGGCCCGCGCCAAGGGTACCGCACCGGCGCTGCTCGACCGGCTCGAGCTCAACCCGATGCGCATCAAAGCGATCTCCGAGGCGCTGAAGAGCCTGTCGGTGCTTCCGGATCCCATCGGAGAGGTCGTGAGCGGCTCCAAGCTCTACAACGGCATCTCTCTCACGCAGGTGCGCGTGCCTCTCGGCGTAGTGGCGATCATCTACGAGGCCCGCCCCAACGTCACGGCGGATGCGGCCGGACTCTGCGTGAAGACGGGCAACGCGGTGATCCTTCGCGGAGGCAGTCTTGCGGTGAACTCGAATCTCGCGATCACCCGGGTGCTCTCCAACGCCGCGGTGGGCGCGGGGCTTCCCGAGGGCTGCATCCAGTCGGTCGCCTCCACCGATCGCGAGGTGGCCAACGAACTGATGGGTCTTCATGGGATGATCGACGTGCTTATCCCGCGCGGCGGGGCAGGGTTGATCAGGAGCGTGGTCGAGAACGCCAAGGTCCCGGTGATCGAGACCGGCGTGGGCAACTGTCACGTGTACATCCACGAGGCCGCCGACCCGCACATGGCGCAGCGCATCGTCGTCAATGCCAAGTGCCAGCGTCCGGGGGTATGCAATGCCGCCGAGAGCCTGCTCGTGGATGAGGCGGTCTACGAGCGTGTCCTCCCGCCGATCCTGCGTGCGCTCGAAGACGCAGGCGTGACCGTGCATGGTGATGAGAAGACGCGTGCGCTCGGCTCGATCATGCGTATCCAGGCCGCCACGGAGGATGACTGGGCCACCGAGTACCTTGACCTACGCATCGCGTGCAAGGTGGTGACGGGCCTGAACGAGGCGATCGCCCACATCAACCGGTATGGCACCAAGCACAGCGAGGCGATCGTGACCGAGGACTACACTGCGGCGACGCGGTTCTTGAACGAGGTGGATGCCGCGGCGGTGTACGTGAACGCGTCGACGCGGTTCACCGACGGCGGCGAGTTCGGGCTTGGCGCCGAGATCGGCATCTCGACACAGAAGCTCCACGCGCGCGGCCCGATGGGGCTGGCGGCGCTCACCACCACGAAATACCTGGCGATGGGAAGTGGACAGATACGCGAGTGAGGAAGCGACTCCGCCTTGGCATCATGGGCGGCACGTTCGACCCGATCCACTACGGTCACCTCGTTGCCGCTGAAGAGGCCCTTGTCCAGTTCAATCTGGACAAGGTGCTTTTCATGCCCACGGGTACCCCCGCGCGCAAGACAGACCAGCGCGTGACCCCGGCCGAGCACCGCTACCTGATGACCGTCATCGCCACGGCGAGCAACCCCGACTTCGAAGTGAGCAGGCTCGAGATCGACCGCCCAGGGGTGACGTACACGGTCGAGACGATGACCGAGTTGCGTACCCGGTACGGGGGCAGCGCCGACCTCTTCTTCATCACCGGTGCGGACGCCGTGCTGGAGATCCTCACCTGGAAGGATTCGGCGCGTCTGGCGGACCTGTGTACGCTCATCGCGGCAACGCGTCCCGGCTACGATCTGTCGCCATTCATGGAGCGGCCGGTGCCGTCGGGTCTGCGGGTGGAGACGATGGAGGTGCCGGCGCTGGCCATTTCGTCCACGGACATCCGTGCGAGGGTGGCGTCGCGCAGGCCGGTCCGCTACCTCCTTCCGGAGGCTGTGGCGGCGTACGTGAGCAAGAACCGTCTCTACCGGGGGGACGGCTGAGGTGGCGACGTCGTACGAGGCCGCACAGGCCGCCATCATCGAGCGCCTGTCCCCTGAAGCGGCGCGGCACTGCGAGCGTGTGGCGACGGTCTCTGCCCGCCTGGCGCAGCGCCACGGCCTCGACGCGGAGGAGGCGCGTGTGGCCGGACTCCTGCACGACTGGGACCGGGAGACTCCGGGAGCGGAGCTGCTCCGGCGGGCGGAGCGGCTCGGGCTGCCCGTGACGGATACGGACCGCGCGGTCCCGTATCTGTTGCACGGCCCTGTGGCCGCCGCTGAGATCCGCGAGGTGTTCCCGGAGTTGAGCGACACGGCGGTGGAGGCGATCGGAGCGCACACCTTCGGGGCTCCGCACATGGGGGCGCTCGCGATGGTCGTCTACATAGCCGACGTGATCGAACCCGGCCGCACCCACGACGGTGTTGGACTGCTGCGCGAGCGCGCGGAGAGCGCGGGGCTGGCGGAGGCGTTCGCCGATACGTATGCGGCCTCGGTCCGGCACATCGTGAAGCGCCGGAAGCCCATCCATCCCACTACGGTGGACGTATGGAACACCTATGTGGCCGGTGAAGGCCGATGAGCAGGCGGTCGCGCACCAACAGCGACGCCGTGACGCAACGACCGGCCTACGGGTCGGACTACCCGCGACGCCGCAGCCAGAACCCGGCGGAGTCGCAACCCCAGGGATGGCGCGCAACCAAGCGGTCGTCGAAGCTCGGACACAAGGTCCGTCGTCAGATGAAGGCCGAGCGGCTGAAGTCGAGCGTCCGTGATGGTGCACGCGCCACGAGGAACACGGTGATCGCGACCCTGCAGGTGATCGGCATGGCTGTCGGCGGGGTGCTGGCCGTGCTGGTGGTGCTCTTCGTCCTTGCCCTTGGCGTCAACGCCGGTGCGCGCTGGCTCGCCGAGCGTGAGGCCCGTGAGGAGGCCTCGCCCGAGGCGCAGGCAGAGAAGGCCGAGGAGAACCTCGTCGTCATCGGCAAGAACGGTGACGGGAGCGCGGAGTTCCTCGCGGTCCGGCTCGATGAGGAAGGCGAGCAGATCCTCGGCATCGGCATCCCGAGCGGCGCGTTCATGGAGGTGCCCGGTCAGGGTTTCGAGCGGGTCGGAGACAGCCTGTCCGGAGGGCCGGGTGTCTCGCTGGCCGCGATATCCAACTACCTGAGCATCCCGTTCGAGCATTACGTGGTCGTGGATGTTGCGATCTACCAGGACGCGATGACGAACCAGAGCCTTCGCACGGTGATGGAGAACGTCCAGGAGACGGACCTCTCCGAGGAGGATCGGGCGCGGATCGCCGGGTTCATCGAGGGCGTGAAGGGTGAGCGCACGGCTTTGGTGCCCCTGCCGGTGCGACCGATCGACCTGGGCGGGGAGACGTTCTTCGAGCCACAGCGCGACCAGATCGCGGACCTGCTGCTGCAGTGGTGGGGCGTCCGTCTGGGCGCCGAGGACACTAGCGTACGGGTGATCCTCTACAACGGCTCCGGTACGCCGGGCATCGCGGGCGAGGCCGCTCAGCAGGTGATCGCCGCGGGTCTGCGCGTGGTGGACACCAAGAATGCCGACCGCTTCGACTACGACACGACGCTGATAGTCGTGCAGAGTGGCGAGACCTCGCATGGAGAGCTGGTGCAGGCCGCGCTCGGCGTGGGCGAGATCGTCGAGAAATCGTCGGAGCAAGAGGTGGCCGACGTGATCGTGATAATCGGCAGGGACTACCAGCCTGCCGCCCCATCCGAACAGTGAGCCCGGAAGGAGCGAACCACTGGAACCCCGTGAGATAGCGCTGCTGGCGGCCTCGGCGGCCGCGTCGAAGAAGGCAATCGATCCCGTGGTGCTCGACGTGGCCGACACGCTCGTCATCACGTCGTACTTCGTGATCGCGAGCGGCGGCAGCGACCGACAGGTTGCGGCGATCGCCGATGAGGTGGAGAAGGTCCTGCGCGAGCAGGCCGGTGTGAAGCCGATCGGACGCGAGGGAGAGCGGGAACGGGAATGGGTCCTGCTCGACTTCGCCGACGTGGTCGTGCATGTGTTCCAGCCGGAGGAGCGTGAGTTCTACCGGCTCGAGAAGTTGTGGTCCGACGCGCCGCGGCTGGAACTGCCCGCCGAGGAGGGCCCGCTGGACCCGGCGGACGACAACAGGTGAGACCCGCGTTCAAGGTGTACGGGATCCAGCTCGCCCTCGTAGGCGTGGCGGCGATCTGGGGCGGTACGTTCGTCATGGTCAAAGACGCCGTGGAACGCTACCCCATGTACGCGTTCCTGGCGCTGCGGTTCGCAATCGCTGTCGTGGCCTTCGCGGTGGTGTTTCCCGCTTCGGTCCGCAGGCTCCGTGCCGGTACGGTCGGCGTCGGTCTGCTGGCGGGGCTCCTGCTGACGGCCGGCTACGTCTTCCAGACGTGGGGCCTTCAGGACACCTCGGCATCGAAGGCCGCGTTCATCACGGGGATGTTCGTGGTGATCACGCCTGCGTTGCAGGCTGTGGCGCTAAGACGGTTGCCGCGCACCACCACGATCGTCGGCGTGGCGCTTGCCGTTGGCGGCCTCTGGCTCCTCTCGGGAGGCGGTGGTGGAGAGTGGAACATCGGCGATACCCGTGTGCTCCTGTGCGCCTTCGCCTACGCGGCGCACATGATCGTGCTCGGCGGTGTGGGCAGGAAGCACGAGGTGCAGCCGCTCACGCTCGTGCAGCTCGCCACCGTGGGTATCGTCACCGGCGCCATCTCACTGTTCACGGAGCCGCGCGGGATGCCGGGTGACGGTGGCGTGTGGGCGGCGCTCGTGCTCACCGGCGTGTTCGCCTCGGCGGTGGCCTACGCGATCCAGACGTACGCTCAGCGGTTCCTGTCCCCGGCCAAGACCGCGCTGATCCTCATCATGGAGCCCGCGTTCGGTGGGGTCTTCGGGTGGCTCGCGGGCGAGCGGCTCGGGATAGGTGGTCTGGCCGGCAGCGCGCTCATCCTGGCAGGGATGATCGTGGCCGAGGTAGTAGGGGCGCGGACCGCGGGTGACGCCGAGGTGGTGCTGGAGCCGTCGATCGAGGGTCCGCCGCTGATCGTGGAGGACGACGGCCCCTGAGACGGGACCGGGGAGAAACGTGCGCGTATCCGTTGACGCGTGATACCGGGTGGGGTATCGTTGGGATACCCCATGAGGTATCGGCACGCGTGGTACCCGTGGGCTGAGAACCACTGATGCCGGCACCGGAAGGACCACGTATGGCTGCGGTAAGCGAACGGGTCGAGAGACAACTCGGGGAGATCTTCGGTGATCGGATGCGCACCGATCGCGTGGAGCGCAAGCTCTACTCCTCGGACATCGGGGCGATGCCCCGGCTGATCAAGCCGCTGGTACCCACGGGAATCGCCGGCGCGATCGTTCGTCCGGTGAGCGAGGACGAGGTCGTGTCGTTGATGCGTGTGGCTCGCGCCGAGCGCGTGCCGGTGGTGCCGCGCGGCATGTCGACCTCCGGCTACGGCGGCGTGCTGCCGGTGGAGGGCGCCATCGTGGCGGACATGTCGGCCATGGGCGGTCTTATCTCGGTGGATGCGGAGCGGATGACCGTGCGCGTCTTCGGTGGGACGCTGTGGGAGCCTCTGCAGAAGCAGCTCAACCGCAAGGGGCTCGACCTGCTGCTGTACCCGTCGTCGTTGCCGTCGTCCACGGTGGCCGGCTGGTTCGCCCAGGGCGGCGCCGGATTCGGAAGCTACGAGCACGGCTTCTTCAAGGAGAGCGTGCACTCGGCCCGCGTGGTGCATCTCGACGGCGCCGTGAAGGAGTACACCGGCGAAGAGCTCGAGCAGATCGTCGCCGATGCCGAGGGCATCACCGGCATCATCACCGAGATGGAGATCGGCATCCGCGCCCTCGAGGACGAAGTGCACCGCGTCCTCGCGCTCCCCACGAACGAAGCGCTCCAGAAGGCGCTCTCGGCGATCTCGGCCGAGAAGCTGCCGATCTGGTCGCTCACGTTCCTCAACCCGGAGTCGATCAAGCTCAAGAAGACCCTTCCGCACCGTCATGGCCACCCATACGAGATGGCGCACGAGCACTACGAGCCCGTGCTGCCTGAGGAGTTCCTCGTGGTGATCGCGTACCCGGCGTCGCGTCACGAGGCGATCGATGCGCCGCTGCGCGCGATCCTCAAGGCCGCAGGCGGTACCGAGCTCGACGCCGAGGCGGCCGAGCACGAATGGGAGCTCCGCTTCGCGCCGATGCGCCTCAAGCGCGTGGGACCGTCGATCGTTCCCACCGAGGTCGTCGTGCCGCTCGACCAGCTCGGCGATGTGCTCGGCAAGATCGATTCACGCGTCAAGCAGCCGTTCGTGCTGGAGGGCATGCTCGGCAAGGGCGACAAGGTGGTCCTGCTGGGCTTCATCCCGCACGACGAGCGCTCGCTCGCGTTCAACATCGCATTCGCCCTGTCGCTCGTGGTGATCAAGATCGCCAACGAGCACCGCGGCGGCGCGTACTCCACGGGTCTGTACTTCCGGCAGGAGGGCAAGAAGGTCCTCGGTCAGGCCAAGATCGCGGCGCTGGAGGCATTCAAGCGCGCCAAGGATCCGGGCGACCTGCTCAATCCGAAGAAGGTCCTCGGTATGAGCGTGCTCAACGGCTTCATGAAGTTCGCGCTGGCCTTCGAGCCGGTCGTACGTCCCATCGCCAACCTCGCCACTCCGCCCGACAAGGTGGAGTCGCTCGAGACGAAGAACGGCGTGCCCGGCGACGTGGCCTTCTACAGCTACGCGTGCGCCCAGTGCGGCTACTGCGTGCCCACCTGCGAGGAGTACAGCGTGCGCGGCTGGATGAGCCACTCGCCGCGCGGGAAGTACGCATACCTCAAGGAGGTCATCGAGGGCCGCGAGAAGATCGACCAGAAGATGGTGGACACCTTCCTCGTGTGCACCACGTGCGAGGTGTGCAACACCCGCTGCCAGCTGCAGCTGCCGGTGGAGCACTCGTGGATGTCGATGCGCGGCCAGCTTATCCATGAGGAGGGCCGCATGACCTTCCCGCCGTTCGAGATGATGGGCGCCGCCCTGCAGGGGCAGCTCAACATCTGGGCGGGCAAGCGCGACAAGCGCGCCGACTGGATGCCCGAGCACATCGCCGAGAAGATCGACCCCACATCGGATGTGCTGTACTTCGCGGGCTGCACCGCAAGCTATGTGAACACCGACGTGGCCAAGTCGTCGGTGGAACTCCTCGATGCCGCGGGCGTGAAGTTCAACTACATGGGCACCGATGAGGCGTGCTGCGGCATCCCGATGAAGGTCTCCGGCAAGTGGGATGTGTTCGAGGAGATCTACGAGCACAACACCGCCGAGGCGCGGAAGCGCGGCGCGAAGACCATCGTGACCTCGTGCCCCGCATGCGGGCTCGTGTGGAAGGAGCTCTACGCCGACATCGCCGCCGAGCGCGGTGAGGCCTACGAGTTCGAGGTCAAGCACTACTCGGAGTTGGTGGCAGACGCGATCGCAGAAGGAGCG